>JBARYS010000064.1:0-9568 GCA_049648155.1 Catalinimonas sp.
CGGCAATGCCCACGGCAAACACCCGCTTACGTCCGTAGCGGTCGCCCAGCGCACCGCCCACCAGCAGCAGCGCCGAGAGCAGCAGCGTGTAGGCGTTGACAACCCAGAGTAGCTGCGCACCGGTCAGCCCGAGGTCGCGTTGCAGGGCGGGCAGCGCCACGTTAAGCGCCGTGCTGTCGATGAACACCATCGACGAGGCCACAATGGTGGCAACCAGCACCCACGTTTCGGTGCGAGGAGTAAGGGCGGGCGGCGTAGGCACGCCCGTAAGTAAAGCATTTCCGGCCGCACCAGTCCGAACGCCGGGGTAACTTGGGGCGACAAATTTACCCCCTCTCCCATCGCATCGCACCTATGAACCGCCGCCGCTTCAGCCGCCACCTCACGCTCGGCCTGGGCACCGCCGCCCTCGGCCTCCCCAACGTTTTGCCGTTGCCGGCACACCGGGCGCGCCCTGCCAAACGGAAGCTGGGCGTGGCGCTGGTGGGCCTGGGCGGCTACAGCACGGGGCAGCTCGGCCCGGCGCTGCGCGAAACGGAGCACTGCCGACTCAGCGGCGTGGTGACGGGCACACCTGCTAAGGAGGCGAAATGGATGCGCGAGTACGACCTTCCGAAGGCGAACGTCTACAACTACCGGAACTTCGACCGCATCGCCGACAACCCGGACATCGACATCGTCTACGTGGTGCTGCCCAACTCGATGCACGCCGAGTTCACCATCCGCGCGGCCGAGGCGGGCAAGCACGTGATCTGCGAAAAGCCGATGGCGATGAACGTGGCCGAGTGCCGTCAAATGATCGCCGCCTGCGCGAAGGCGGGCGTGAAGCTGGGCATGGGCTACCGGCTCCACTTCGAGCCGTACAACCAGGAGGTGATGCGCGTCGGGCAGCAGGAGGCGTTCGGCGCGGTGCGGTTCATCTCGTGCGGGGCGGGCTACCGCATGGGCAACAACCACGACCAGTGGCGGCTGCAGAAGGCCCTCGCGGGGACCGGCGCGCTCGGTAACATGGGCGTCTACGCCATTCAGGCGGCCCTCTACGCGGTGGGTAAGAACCCAGTCTCGGTCAGCGCACAGGAGTTCAAAACCCTGCCCGAAAAGTTCGACGAGACCGACGAGACGGTCTCCTTCCAGTTCGAGTTTCCGGGCGGCACGGTGGCCAACTTGGCGACGAGCCACAACGCCAACCTCAACTACCTGCACTTGGCGTGCGACCGGGGGTACATCGAGCTGCAACCCTACTCGCGGTACGGCGGACTGGCCGGACGCACGCACCAGGGGGCGTTCGTACAGCCGAACGTCAACCAACAGTCACTACAGATGGACGGCTTCGCCCGGTCGATTCTAGACGACACCCCCACGCGGGTGCCCGGCGAAATGGGCCTGCGCGACATGCAAATCATCGACGGCATCCTTGCTTCCATCGCCGACGGCGGCCGGCGGGTGCCGTTGGAGGACCTGGCGTTTTAGGGCGAGAACCTCTGACGCTTCCCCCTCCGAGGTAGGCTGTTCAGGAGGCGCCGTATAAGTCCCACGTCCTATTCCACCGCCAGCGCCCAATCGGAGACGTAGGGTGCGCGGAAGGTGTGCGCGCCCCCCTCCTGCACTCCGGCCACCTCGATCTCCTCGTAGGCGCGGCGCGTGTCGACGGCCACCACGCGGCGCGGTGGTCCCGAGAAGCGGTAGTCGATCCGGCCGGTCTCTTCCTGGTAGAAAACCCAGCGTTCGTCGTCGTACAGCGCCCAGGCCGCCGAGAGCGTCGAATCGGCACGCATCCCCTTGGTGAAGCGCGACCGCTCGTTCCAGAACGTCCCGAAGCAGCGGAGCGCCTCGGCGTTTTCGTAGGTGCCGTCGCCGCCGATGAGCTTACCCCAGATCGCGGCCACGCCCCCGGCCATGGTGTGCGCCCAGAGGCCCCGGCGTGTCTCCGCCTCGTCGTAATCCTTTTCCGGGTACTTGGTCGGCACACGCATACGGTAGCGGTCTTCCGAGAACGAGGGCTTGTCGGGCCGCCGGGCGATCATGCGGCGCAGCTCGGCGTACGAGGGCTTGTGATACTCGTAGCTGGAGTAATCGAGCGCGTCCGAGATCTGGTTCAGTTCATTTTTCGAGGCGCGCGCGCCCAGCAGGTGGTTCCACCCCTCCTTCGCCCAGAGGTAGTCGTGCCAGGCGGTGAGCTGCTCCCTGCTCACCCACTCCCAGAGGTCGAAGCCGTAGCCCATGCTCCACCCCGGCAGCGGCCCGAGGCGCTCGTGGATCTGGTCCATCAGGTAGCGCTCTTCCGCGCCCATAATGCCCCCGGGCAGGCCGGCCGAGGTCCAGCCGCGCGCATCGTCGCCCCAGACCCAGAGGTGCGTGGCCCCACCCGCCCGGTAGACCTTCCGGATGATCATGGTCAGCACCTCGAACGTGCGCGGGTCGGGCTCGCGGTCGGCGGCGCGGACCTCATTGTCGCCGATGTGGTACCACTGTCCGTAGACTGGCACGTGGACGCCGTTGAAGCCGTGTCGCCCGAGGAACTCCTCGACGAAGGCGTCGACGTCGGCCTCGGTGACGCCCGCCAGTCGCTTCCCCTCGCCCGGGCTGCGGTTGTACAGCACGTCGACCATAACGTAGTTGGGCACGAAGGCACGGCCACTGTTCGACCAAACGAACTTGTCGCCGTGGGTGGTCACTTCGCCGCGATTTTCCGGCGGTGTGGTGCAGCCGCTGAAAAATAGGAGGAGGAGCGCGAGGGATTTCAGCAAGTACATGGGCAGTAGCTAAAGGAGTTTTCGAGCCAACGGCGAAGCGTCCGCATTGACGCCGGCTTCGAAAAAAGAGTACTCCTGAGACGCCCCGTGTACCTACCCTCTGCTTTCGCACGTGGTGCGCGGGAGCTAAACCTTCACACGCGCACAACAAAAAAGCCACCGACTCGGGAGGTCGGTGGCCGGTGCTCTGTCGGGGTGGCGGGATTCGAACCCACGACCTCGTCGTCCCGAACGACGCGCGCTACCAGGCTGCGCTACACCCCGTTCTCGAAAAGCGGTTGCAAATGTACCCGTTTGAGTCGCGTGGGACAACCGGTACGCTACGTTTTTGCTTAACTGACGCCGCTTGCATCGGCCTTGTGGCAGCCAGCAGGGCACGACGCCCTAAAACTCCGCGTTTTTCGGCGTGCGGGGAAAGGGGATCACGTCGCGGATGTTGCCCATGCCCGTGACGAACTGCACGAGCCGCTCGAAGCCCAAGCCGAAGCCGCTGTGGGGGGCCGTGCCGAACCGCCGCGTGTCGACGTACCACCAGAGGCTCGCTTCGGGAATCTGCATCTCGGCCAGCCGGGTGCGCAGCTTGTCGAGGTTCTCCTCCCGCTGCGAGCCGCCCACCATCTCGCCGATGCCGGGGAAGAGCACGTCCATGGCGCGCACGGTGCGGCCGTCGTCATTCTGTTTCATGTAGAAGGCCTTGATCTCGCGCGGGTAGTCGGTCAGAATCACGGGGCGCTTGAAGTGCTTCTCGACCAGGTAGCGCTCATGCTCCGACTGCAGGTCGACGCCCCACTCGACGGGAAACTGGAAGCGCCCCTTTTTGTGGGGCTTCGAGCGTAGCAGCACGTCGATGGCCTCGGTGTAGGTGAGCCGCTCGAAGGGCTGCTCGACCACGAAGCGCAGCCGCTCCAGCAGCGACACCTCGCTTTGCTCCTCCTTCTTCTTGCCCTTCTCTTCGTCGCGGGCGCGCTGGTCGAGGAAGGCTAGGTCGTCGGCGCAGCGCGCGAGGGCGTCGCGCACGAGGTACTGCAAAAAGGCCTCGGCGAGGTCCATGTTGTCGTGCAGGTCGTAAAAGGCCATCTCCGGCTCGATCATCCAAAACTCGGCCAGGTGGCGGGCGGTGTTCGAGTTTTCAGCGCGGAACGTCGGCCCGAACGTGTAGACCTCGGCCAGCGCCAGGGCGGCCAGTTCGGCCTCCAGTTGTCCCGACACGGTCAGGTTGGTCTCGCGCCCGAAGAAGTCGGCCGACCAGTCGACCGCGCCCTCGTCGGTGCGGGGCGGGGCGGTGGGGTCGAGCGTGGTGACGCGGAACAGCTCGCCGGCCCCCTCGGCGTCCGAGCCGGTAACGATGGGCGTGTGCAGATGGATGAAGCCGCGCTCGTCGAAGAAGCGGTGCACGGCGTAGGCCAGCGCGTGGCGCACCCGCAGCACCGCCCCGAACGTGCTGGTGCGCGGCCGCAGGTGAGCGATCTCGCGCAGGAACTCCAGCGAGTGGCGTTTGGGCTGCAGGGGGTATGCTTCCGGGTCGGCCGCGCCGAGCACCTCGACAGTCTCGGCCTGAAGCTCCACCGACTGCCCACGCCCCTGCGAGGCCACCAGCGGCCCCGTGGCCGCCACGCACGCGCCGGTGGTGATTAGGCGCAGGGTTTCGTCGGGTGTACGATCCGGGTTTATCACTACCTGCAGGTTGTGAATCACGGAGCCGTCGTTCACGGCCACGAAGGCCACGTTTTTACTCTCGCGCTTGGTGCGCACCCACCCTTTCACGTGTATGGTCTCGCCCACGGGGGCGTCTTGCAGGAGGGCTTTGATCTTAGTTCGCTTCATGGGGAAGACTGGTTTGCGGGGCGGCAAAGGTAAGGCGAGTCGCGTGGGTCTTGCTCCGTGTGGCCGCCGGCTGCCGCCGAGATTGTTTGCCCCCCCTCTTCCCCAGCCCGCGTCTGCTATGTATTATCGTGTTGACGGAGCGGCCGCGACGACGAGGCGCGGCCGGCCGAAGATGCCCTCACTAACCCGACGTTATCATGCTCACGACGACCGCCCCCGACTTCCTCGACGAGGACTTTCTGCTGCGCACCGAGACCGCCCGCGCCCTCTACCACGAGCACGCCCGCGAGCAGCCGATCATCGACTACCACTGCCACCTGCCACCCGATGAGGTGGCCGAAAACCGGCAGTTCGAGAACCTGACACGCGTCTGGCTGGCCGGCGACCACTACAAGTGGCGGGCGATGCGCGCGAACGGCGTGGCCGAGCGCTACTGCACCGGCGACGCCTCGGACCGTGAGAAGTTCGAACAGTGGGCGGCCACGGTGCCCTACACGATGCGCAACCCGCTCTACCATTGGACGCACATGGAGCTGCGGCGGCCCTTCGGCGTACGCGACCTCCTGAAGCCCGACACGGCCGGGGCGGTATGGGAGGCCTGCAACGAGCAACTGGCCCGCCCCGAGTTTCGCGCGCGGGGCCTCATGCGGCAGTTCGACGTGCGCGTGGTCTGCACCACCGACGACCCCGCCGATGACCTGCGCCACCACCACCAGATGCAAGCCGAGGACGACGGGGTGAAGATGCTGCCCACCTTCCGTGCCGACAAGGCGATGTCGCCCGACGACCCGGCGGCTTACAACGCTTACCTCGACAGGCTGGGGGCAACGGCCGGCGTGGATATCCGCACGTACGACGACCTGCTGAGCGCCCTCAAGCAGCGTCACGACCACTTCGCGGCGCTGGGCTGTAAGCTGTCGGACCACGGCCTGGAGTACGCCCCGGCGGCTGACTACACCGAGGCCGACGTACGGCGGGCTTTCGAGCGGGTGCGGGGCGGGGCAGCCCTGAGCGTCGACGCGAGCCACCAACTCCGGTCGGCCATCCTGTACGAGCTGGCGTGCATGGACCACGCGCGCGGCTGGACGCAGCAGTTTCACTTGGGAGCGCTGCGCAACAACAACCCCCGCATGATGCGCACGCTCGGCCCCGACACGGGCTTCGACTCCATCGGCGACTTCGCGCAGGGGCGGGCCCTGTCGCGCGTCCTAGGCCGCATGGACGGCGAAGACCGCCTGGCGCGCACGATCCTCTACAACCTCAACCCGGCAGACAATTACCTCTTCGGCACGATGGCAGGCAACTTCAACGACGGCTCCACGCCCGGCAAAGTGCAGTTCGGCTCCGGCTGGTGGTTTCTCGACCAAAAGGAGGGCATGGAGTGGCAACTGAACGCGCTCTCGAACCTGGGGCTGCTGAGCCGTTTCGTGGGGATGCTGACCGACTCGCGCAGCTTCCTCTCCTACCCGCGCCACGACTACTTCCGGCGCATCCTCTGCAACCTGCTCGGCAACGACGTGGAGCGCGGCGAACTGCCCGCCTCCGAACTCGAATGGATCGGGCAGATCGTGGAGGGCGTTTGTTACCGCAACGCCAAGGAGTACTTCGACTTTTAATGTTACTGCCCACCCTCCCCCCGCCGGGATTGCCGGACGACTTAACGCAGAAAGGCCCGTGAGTACCGCTCGCGGGCCTTTTTTGATCTCCTACCCGCCCCGGAGGCGGTCGCAGAACACCGCGCCGGCCAGCGCTACGTTCAAAGACTCGGCCCCGCCGAAGCGCGGGATGGTGAGCGGCGTGGTGACGAGCGGGGCCACCTCGGGGCGGATGCCGTGCGACTCGCTGCCCAGCACGATCACGCCCGAAGCGGGAAACGTGTAGCCGTGCAACGACGACCCGCCCGTCAGGAGCGCGCCGCAGACCGCTCCCTCCACGCGGTCGAGGAAGGTGGGCAGGTCGAGGTAGTGGACAGGCACGCGCAGAAAGGAGCCCATGGTGGCGTGCACCGCCTTGGGGTTATAGAGGTCCACCGTGTCGGTCGAGCAGATCAGGTGCGGCAGCCCGTACCAGTCGGCCAACCGCACCAGCGCCCCCAAGTTGCCGGGGTCGTTCACGCCGTCGAGCGCCAGCAGCCACCCCGCGTTCGGGTCGGGCGGGGGGCGGTCGGGCAGGGCGACCACGGCCAGTGCCCCGTTGGGCGTCACGAGCGTGCCGGCCCGCCGCAGGGTGGCGTCGTCCACCTCGTACCAACTTTCTACCTTCGTCGCGACGGCGGCGTGGTGCTGCTCCAGAAACGCGGCGGTGGCCAGCACGTGCTGCACCTCGAAGTCGGGCGCATCGAGCAGTTCGCGTACACTCTTGGCCCCTTCGACTAAAAAAGCGTTCGTTTGCCGACGATACTTTTTTCTTTGCAGGTCGTTAACGTGCTTTAATAACCTTTTCGGAACCATCGTTTGGAACGTCTACGTACTCGCATTCTCACGGGCCTACTGCCGCTCCTGCTGCTCTTGCAGTGGGGCTGCGCCACGAACCACTACACCGGCGAAGGGCGCTACCTGCTGGTCAAGCAAAAGGTGAAGGGCAACGACGAGGTGTCGACCGCCGCCCTTGAAGGCCTCTACCGGCAGGAGTCAACCTCGCGCTTCTACCTGTTCTTTTACTACCTGGGCGACCGCTACTTCTACGACTCCACAAAGGTGGCCGAGAAGATCGAAGCGACGAAGGCCAAGTACGACCGCCGGCTGGCCGACGTGGAGGCGGGCAGCAGCAAGGCGCTGCGCATCGAGCAGCGGCGCACCAAGAAGCTCGACAAGCTGCGCCGGAAGCAGGAAGAGGGCAACTGGCTGATGCGCGTGGTGGGGCAAGCGCCGGTCTATTTCGACTCGACCGAGGCGGGCGAGGCGGCCACGCAGATGTCGGCCTTTATCTACAATAAGGGCTTCTACGACAACCGGGTGACCTACGACCCCGACACGGGCAGCAAGCCAGTGATCAAGGTGACCTACAACGTGGAGGAGAACGACGGCTACTACATCCGTGAGCTGCAGTACCTGACCGACGACACGGCCATCAGCCGCATCATCGACGAGAACCAGGGCGGGGCGCTGCTGGAGGTGGGGCAGCGTTACGACGAAGCCAACCTCGCCGCCGAGCGCGACCGCATCGACAAGCTACTGCGCAACCGGGGTTACTACGGCTTCAGCCGCGAGTACGTCTTCTACGACGTCTACTACAACATCGAGGACTCGACGGCCGAGCGGCGCGTGGTCGACATCAACCTGAAGATCAAGAATCCCGTGAACGGCGAGCACCGTGTCTACACCTTCGACCGCGTGCTGGTGCGCCTCAACGCCGAGGAAGACCGCTACCGGCGCGACACGGTGCGCTACGACTCGGTGATCTACACCTCGCCGGCGAAAAACTTCCCCGTGACGGTGCTGGACCGCAAGCTACAGTTCAAGCCGGGCGACATCTACCGGCTGCGCGACGTGGTCAACACGCAGGGGCAACTGGGCAGCATGGACATGTTCAAGTTCGTCAACATGGGCTTCGACACCACCGGCAACCGCCTGCGGGCGCGCATCGCCACCAGCCCGCTGCCCAAGTACCAGATCACCGACGAGCTGGGGCTGCTGGTGAGCCAGGGCGCGCCGGGGCCGTTCGCGAACATCACGTTCAAGGTGCGCAACCTCTTTAAAGGTTACGAGGTGTTCGAGATCAGCACCCGCTACTCGCTGGAGGGGCAGATCAGCGGCTTCGCCGAGGACGACTCCGTCTACCGCGCGCAGGAGATCGGCGTGAACGCCTCGCTGGTAGTACCGCTGCTGCTGATCCCGACGAAGCTGCGCTTCACGCTCTCGCAGTACAACCCCAAGACACGCTTCCTGCTGGGCTACACCGACGTGCGGCGGCCGGAGTTCAACCAGCGGCTGATCCGCGGCACGATGACCTATCTGATGCAACTGGGGCCGTTTCAGGCGCTCACGCTCAGCCCGATCGACCTGAACCTGGCCGACACGATCAGCTTGTCTAACGACTACCGAACCTTCCTGCTCGAACAACAGGCGCGGGGCAACCCGCTGATCCAGAGCTTCGACCGGTCGCTGGTGTCGAGTTTGTCGGGCTCCTATACGTTCAACAACAGCCAGGTGGGAGCCGTGACGCGCTCGTTCTACGTACGGGTGAACGCCGAAGTGGGCGGCATGACGGCCGGCCTGATCGACGACGTTCTCCTGAACAACGACGGCAGCGTGGGCAACCTGAACTACTTCCAGTTTCACCGCACCGACGTAGACGCCCGCTACTACTACCCGCTGTCGCGGAAGACGACCATCGCCACGCGGCTGCGCGCGGGCCTGGCCCAGCCCTGGGGCGACCTGACCGAGACGTTGCCATACCAAAAGTTCTTCTTCGCGGGCGGCGGCAACTCGATTCGCGCCTGGCAGCCCCGCCGCCTGGGGCCGGGCTCGGTCTCGCCCGAAGACACCGACGACGACGGCTACCCCAACTACGTCTTTGAACAGCCGGGCGAGATCATCATCGAGAGCAGCATCGAGCTGCGGCAGAAGCTCTTCTCGGTGGTCGAGGGGGCGCTGTTCGTCGACGCAGGCAACGTCTGGAACAACAACAAAGCGGCCGTGGCCCCCGATCCGGACCTGCCGCCCAGCCCCGACGCCGAGGATGCAAAGTTCAAGTTCAACCGCTTCTACCGGCAATTGGCCGTGGGCGTGGGCGCGGGCCTACGGCTCGACTTCTCGTTCCTGATCGTCCGCCTCGACTACGGCATCAAAACCCTTGATCCGGCCCAGCCGCGCGGCGAGCGCTTCGTGCTCGACCAGTTTTCGTTCAACGACGCCGACGCCCGCCGCTACCTGTCGGCCCTGCAGATCGGCATCGGGTATCCGTTCTAGCTCTTGCCGACGCCCCTGAGACGCAAAATCTTGCGTCTCTACCGTGCCTATTGATGGAAATTGTGCGCGTGAAACACGGGG
>JBARYS010000065.1:0-2043 GCA_049648155.1 Catalinimonas sp.
GGGTAGAGAAGAGCTTTTTCATGGAGTAGGAAGGGTAGTGTTTAGCGTATGGCGGCCCGGCACCCGCCGGCGACGTAAGCGGCCCACGGTGCGGTCGGTTTCGGTTTTTAAAACTCGTAGCAGGTGATCACCGAGTTCTCGGTGCGGTAGTAGAGCTGCTCGCGGTTGGGGTCGTAGCGGTAGACCGGCCGGCGGTCGCGGAAGGCCAGCTCGTTCTCGCGGCTGCCGTCGGTCGTGGCCAGCTTGAGCACCTTGATGTCTTTGCCCTCCTTGGTGAGCATGAACGTGTAGTTGGCCGACGACTGGGTGGCCTTGAAGCGGCGGCTGAACAGCTCGATGCCCTCGGCGGCCAGCGCCACGAACGCCCCGGCCAGCAGCACGCGCTTGTTGGGGGTCCTCTTGAGCCACTCGATCTTGCGGCCTGCCAGATCGGCCACCCACTTCTGGTCGGGCTGTGCCGACGCACTCAGGTGAACGAAGAGCCAGGCGACGGCCGGCAGCAGGAAACGGAGCGTGCGGGTTCTCATGGCGAGCGAGTTTTAAATGGACGTCCGGTGGGGACAGAAACGCACTCCAAAACTCTCGCATCGCCCGACCGAATGCTCTCCCCATTTTTAAGGAGATTGCTCCCCGGAAACGGGGGGAAGCGTCGTAAATGACGCAGCGGCGGCCCGCCCGATTCCTTGTTGCCTATCGCTATAGAAGGCGGCTGATCGCTTCAATCTTATTCCCCTCCGCCGGCTCATGAGTCGCCTACGTACCTGATCGTCACACCGACAGTAAACAGCAGCCTGCTGCGATAACTGCAACCGTGAGATGGCCCCTTTTAAAGAGCGGTTTGACTACACGCAGCGTCCCGAGGAGCCTTGTGATGTGTAGCCGGCTATCTACCCAATCCAGGCTTCAGCCCTTCGACCGACTTCAATTGGTCTTGATACGCATCGATTCCGGCGTGGGCCGTGCCGTCGATAAAAACAACCCGACGCCGATGATCATCAGGAGGGCACCGGCAACCAGCATCGGAATGACGTAGGCTCTGGCCATTTCCGTTTTCCCCAGTTGCCGAAACCCGAAGCTCGCGGCAACAAACGCGATCCCAAAAAGCACAAAAAAAGGAGTTGAGAGAAGCTCTGCTTTTGCCCAATCGATCGATGCTTTTAAGATGTCCATGGTTTTTTCTACTACACGTGACCCGGCCGTGTGGTAGAAGCGCCGGAAGAGAAAGCCAGGCACAAAGAGAATCAGCGGGGCGACCGCAGAGCGGGCAACGTTCACACGTTGGCGTGGCCGTGCGGGTTGCGCACAAACGAACGCCCGGCGCTACGGGTGAAACCGGACCGCCAGCTTGTAGACGGCGTTGTCGCCGAACGTCTCGCCGGCGTAGGGGCCGTAGCGCGCGAACACCCCTAGACCGAGGCCGACCTTGATGCCGGGCAGCGGCACCACCACCAGATCGGTGAGGTACGCACCCGCCTCGTAGTAGCCTTGCGTCAGCGCGCGGAAGTCGCCCTGGTGGGCGTCGGGACGGCGCAGCCCGCCCCAGCCCGCGTTGTGCGCTACCTCAAGCACCGGCCGCACGAACGCGCTGCCTTCGTAGAGCTTGCCGAAGTTGTGCGAGAGGAAAAGAAACAGGTAGCGGTCGGCGGCGAACTCGTTGTAGCGCATCGTCTCGAAGCTGTTGTGCGTCACGACCGACGCCGCCTTGAAGCTGCCCGGCACGTTGTAGAGCACCGGGTAGGGCAGTTCGCCCTCGGCAAAACCGCCCTGCAACTGCCCGCTGAACGTGCCCCACGTCCGCACGCGCAGCCGCTGCCGCACCTGCACGTCCCACCGGCGGAAGTCGAAGCGCCCGCCCAGCACGCCGTCGAGGCCCCGCGTGCGCTGCACCCACACTTCGGGGTAGGGCGTGCCGCGCGAGATGCGGTCGAGGGCCGTGCGCACAAACCGCTCGCCGGGCGACCAGCGCAGGGCCGCACGCGCCTCGGTGACGGCGAACGTCGTCTGCGGCGACTCGCCGAACCGGTAGCCGTAGAGTGGCGTGCG
>JBARYS010000066.1:0-3223 GCA_049648155.1 Catalinimonas sp.
CACCGACGACTTGGCCCGCCGGCGGGCGGTCATCCGTACGCTCAACGACGTGGACAAGACCATCTGCACGCATGCACCTGGAGGGCTACGACCACGGCGAGATCGGCGAGGTGGTGGGGATCACGCCCAACTACGTCGCGCACTACCTGAGCACCGTCGAGCGGATGATGCGCTTCGAGCGCCGCCAGTTCGTGGCGATGCTGCCCGTGTTGATCGTGATCGGGGGGTTGACAGGGGCGGTCCTTAAGACCGACCCAACCGTGTGGGCCACCGCCACCGACGGGCGGCTCTGGCTCTACCTGTTGGGCCTCTCGGTGCTGCTGGTGCCCGCCGGGTGGTGGCTGGGCAACTGGATGAACCGGTACGCCTTTGGGCCGTACTTGGCGCAGCTACACAAATACCGAGGGGCATTCGACGACGAACGGAACGAGTAGCGTCAGACCTTCCGCAGCACCACGATGGTGACGTCGTCGTCGTTATCGCGCTCCTCCTGCCAAGCGCGCGCCTCGTGCAACAGGTGATCAATCACCCCCTGCGCCGTTCGTCCGCCGGCATCGGCCAGCGCGTCGACCACCCGCTGGGTACCGAACATCTCGCCCTCGGGATTAAACAGTTCGATCAGGCCGTCGGAAATCGCCAAGAGCGCGTCGCCGGTTTGCAGGGTTATCTCCCGCTCCGCGATCTCGCGCTCGACGTGAGTGCCGAGGAACAACCCCTTCAGCACGATGGTCTCCACGCGGCCCGTCGCGGCGCGGTAGACGAACAGCGGCGGCATACCCGACGCGACCAACCGGACGTGCTCTCCGCCCCACTCAATCAGGCAGAGGCCCATGTACATGCCCCGGAGTTGCAAGTTGCGGATGCCCGCCGAGATCGCCCGCAGTGTCGAGGGAAGACCGATGCGGCTCGCCAGGGTCTGGAAGTAGCTCTTGACCGTAGCCACCACGATGCCGGCGCGCATGCCGTGCCCGGTGGCGTCGCCGACGGCGAAGGTGATGCGCCCCTGGTCGTCGAAGAGGTAATCGTAGTAATCGCCGCCCACCTCGGTGCTCGTCTCCATGAAGAAGGCCGCGTCGAGGTCGGCCCGGCGGGGCGGCGTCTGCGGCAGCATGGCCCTCTGCACGCGGCGGGCCTCTTCCAGCTCGCGGGTCTTGCGCTCGTTGTCCTCGCGGATGCCCCGCATTGTCCGTTCGTTGATGGCCTTGCTGCGGCGCAGCTCCTCGTTAACGCGCTCCAGTTCGGCGGCGCGGCGGCGTAGCTCCCGCTGCGCTTCTTTCAGCGTCGAGACGTCCATGATCGAGCCGAGCATCCTCACGGGCCGGCCCTCATCGTCGTGCAGCAGATAGGCGCGGTTCAGTACGTAGGCGTAGGTGCCGTCGGCGCGGCGCGAGCGGTACTCGGCCGTCCACTGCTCACCTCGCTCTTCGAAGAGTTTTTGCAGCGTGAGCTCCACGCGCGCGCGGTCTTCGGGGTGCACAAAGCTCGTCCACTCCGACGAGTGGCGTTCGCGGTCTTCGGCCGTGAAGCCGAAGCGCGTCTCGAAGGCATCATTCCACCAAACGCGGTCAGTGTTCACCTCCCAGTCCCACACCAAGTCGTTGGTGGCGCGCGTCACCAGCCGGAAGCGCTCCTCGCCCGCCTTCAGAGCTTGCTCGGCCTCGCGCAACTCGGTGATGTCGGTGTTGGTGCCGAACCAGTTGATGATCTCGCCCGACGCGTCGTGGAGCGGCACCGCCCGCGAGAGAAACCACCGGTAGTGGCCGTCGCGCCCGCGCAGGGGGAAGGTATCCTCCCAGACTCCGGCGGCCGCCACGCTGCGTCGGAACTTTTCAAGGACACGGTCGACGTGGTCTGGGTGCACCCAATGCCCCCAGCCCCAGTCGTCCATCTCTGCGAGGGTGGAGCCGCTGTAGTCGAACCAGCGCTGGTTGAGCCAGAACACGGCCCCGGCGGCGTCGGTCATCCAAGCGAACTGCGCGATGTTGTCGGCCAGCGCCTGAAAGCGCTTCTCGGTCCGTTTCAACGCGCGGCGCGTCTGCTTCAGGTCGGTGATGTCGAGTTGGTAGGAGACGCCCACCCGGCGGCTTTTGTCCAGAAATGCTCCGCCGCAAAGCACCGCCACCCGGTGGCCCTCGCGGTGCACGTACTCTTTGCTGTAGGGGTCGCAGTAGCCCCGGGCGTGGAGCTGTTCCAGCGCGCGGCCGTCGGCTTCATGGTAGTCCGAGGGCGTCAGCGCGTCCCACCGCACCTGTCCACTCGCCATGTCGGCCTGCGTGTAGCCGATTATCTGCAGGAAGGCATCGTTGGCCGCCAAAAATCCCCCCTCCACGTCCCAGAAGGCCACGCCCATCAGCTCGGAGTCGTAGAGCGCCTGAAACTGCGTCTGCTGCTCTTCGAGGAGGCGGCGCTGTGCCACCTGCCCGCTGTAGTCGAGCACGAAGGCCACGCCGTATCCTTCACCTTCGACGGCGCTCGCCCCGATGATGACCGGCACGCGGTGGCCGTCCTTGTGAAAATACTCCTTCTCAAAGGGCGGGACGAACCCCGTCTGCCGCATCTGCGCCAGATTATCGCGGTCTATGTGGAGGTACTCAGGCGGCGTAAGCCCGATCCAGTTGATCTCGCTCAGCTCCTCGCGCTTGTAACCCAGCATGTTCAGAAAAGCATCGTTGGCGTCGATCAGCTCACCCTCGTGCGTCCAGAACACGTGGCCCACGACGTTGGAGTCAAACAGCGCACGAAACTTGCGCTCCTCGCGGCGCAGAGCCCGCTCCCGCTCCTTCAGGCGGGTGGCGTCGCGGAGGTAGACGACCCCGTACGCGCGCGCCTCGTCGGGCGGGTGTACTTCGACGACTCCCCAGACGGACGTGCCCGACGGGTGTTCAAACGTCTGTTCCCAGGTGATTCTCGTTGCCGTGCCGGCGGTGGTAGTGATCCGTTCGCCCTCGGCGGGTATCTCCCAGCGGATGGAGCCGTTGCGTAGCTCTTGGTGGGTGCGGTCAATGATGCGCAGGAAAGCGTCGTTTGCCTCCCAGACCTCGCCGTCGGGGTGGTAGAAAGCGATGCCGTTCGGCGAAGCGCAGTAAACGTGACGGTACGGCTCCTCCTGCCCCTGCGGCCGGTGGTTTTCCCCTTCCGCCTGCGGTGGGCGGCGGCGTTCGTCACGAGAGGGCGAAGTAGACATAGTTAAAAAAATGGGCCGCAGCTAAGCAACGGCTTATCC
>JBARYS010000067.1:0-2180 GCA_049648155.1 Catalinimonas sp.
AGCAGGCGCACTTGATCGGCGCGCTCTTCTTCGGGCAAGGCTGGGTTTGAGCAACGCCACAACCGGCCCCGCACCACGAAGTATCGGCCGTCGGGAGTAGTGGGGTCACGCATGGATAGATGTAATACTGAGATTTGCCGAGGGGTACGTCCGGCATAGTCTCTCGGTTCACGTAACAGGCAACCGTGCTTCGATTTGGGCCCGCGCGTCGAGTAGGAATTTTCCGGGGATTCACCTCTCGTTCCGCGCGGTCCTGAAGCAAAAATCAGTCGCTCGGATCTCTGCCGTCGACAACGCCCTGAGATCTTTCGGAAGGCTTAAAACTCACCCCCGGGCATGGTCTAAAATTGAGTAGTCTTACTAAGACCGTTTTTCGCGCTCCATTGCCCCTCAAAACGCACGTGCTCCACGCCGATACCGTGACGTGATGCAACACCTCGGCCCGCCCGTGTCGGCACCAGCCACGCCCGGTAGGGTAAACAAAAGCGGTGGCACCCGAGGGGTACCACCGCTTTTTACACGTCCTATCGAAAGCCGGTCGCTTTACTACATGTCTTCTTCCTCCAGCACGTCGGCATCGATCGCATCAACACCGATCGCGTCGGGAATCTCTTCGCCGCGCAGTTCGCGCATCTTGCTGCGGATCTTCGTCTCGATCTCGTCCATCAGCTCGGGGTTGTCGAGCAGCGTGCGCTTGGCGGCATCACGGCCCTGGGCAAGCTTGCTGTCGCCGTACGAAAACCAAGATCCCGACTTGCGTATGATCTCCATGTCGACGCCGAGGTCGATCATCTCGCCTACCTTCGAAATGCCCTCGCCGTACATGATGTCGAACTCGACCACCTTGAAGGGCGGGGCGACTTTGTTCTTCACCACCTTCACGCGCGTGCGGTTACCGGTGATGTTGTCGGCGCTCTCCTTGATGGCACCGATGCGGCGGATGTCGAGGCGCACGGAGGCGTAAAACTTCAGGGCGTTACCGCCGGTGGTCGTCTCGGGGTTGCCGAACATCACGCCGATCTTCTCGCGAAGCTGGTTGATGAACACACAGGCGCAACCGGTCTTGTTGATGGCGCCCGTCAGCTTCCGCAGGGCCTGCGACATGAGGCGGGCCTGCAGGCCCATCTTACTCTCGCCCATCTCACCTTCGAGCTCACTCTTGGGCACCAGCGCGGCCACCGAGTCGATCACAACGATGTCGATGGCACCGGAGCGAATCAGGTGCTCGGTAATTTCGAGGGCCTGTTCACCGTTGTCGGGCTGCGAGATCAGCAGGTTCTCGGTGTCGATGCCCAACTTCTGGGCGTAGAGCTTGTCGAAGGCGTGCTCGGCGTCTACGAAGGCGGCAATGCCGCCCTTACGCTGCGCCTCGGCGATGCAGTGCATGGTCAGCGTCGTTTTACCGGACGACTCCGGGCCATAGATTTCGGTGATACGCCCCTTGGGGATACCGCCGATGCCGAGCGCCAAGTCGAGCCCGAGCGAGCCGGTCGAGATAGACGGGATGTCGTGCACGCGCTCATCGCTGAGCTTCATGATCGTGCCCTTCCCGTAAATCTTGTCGATGCGCTCCATGGTGAGCTGAATCGACTTCATCTTTTCAGGATTGGATGCCATAAAAGTGTTGTGTGATTTTGCTCTAAATTACTCAATAAGAGCGGGTTTTTAAACGATTCCACGCTGGGCCGGGGGCATATTTTTCGTCCCGGGAGTTGAAACTTCTCCGGCCTTCCCGCCCCCCTATTTAGGAGCGTCGGCGGGGCCTTCTTTCCCCCTCTCTTCCGGCGTGGGGGCCTCCTCTGTCATCTCGCCGAGGTCTTCGGCCACGGTCCGGGCGGCGGGGCCCACGACCGGCTCGGGAGGGGTCTGTACCGGGTGCTCGGGGGCCACCTCATCCGCCGTGCCGCTTGCCGTCACCTCGTCGGTCGGAGCCTCCTTCGGCGCAACTGCTTCCGGTGTTGCGGGTGTTGCGGGGACTTCCGCCGTATTCTCTTCGACGGTCTGCGCGAGGGTCTCCTCGTCCGCGCGTACTTCCGGCGTAGGCGTCGTAGTGATCTGCTCTTCCAGAGTATCACTCGGCGGGGCGGTCGCCTCGACTTTCGGCGATTCGGACAGGTTCTCGGCTACCGTTCTCTTTCGCACGTCCTCGCGGGCGCGGCGCTCGGGGCGCGGGGTGTCCG
>JBARYS010000068.1:0-8084 GCA_049648155.1 Catalinimonas sp.
GGTCGACGACGCCCTCGGGTACGTGTACTACTCCGACGAGGGGGTGGGCGTCCGCCAGTATTACGCCGACCCCGCCCGGGGCGACGAGGAGCTGGCCCTGTTTGCCACCGAGGGCTTCGCCGACGACCACGAGGGGCTTTCGCTCTACCCCACCGGCGACTCGACCGGCTACCTGCTGGTGTCCGACCAACAGGCGGCGCGCTTTTGGCTCTTCGCCCGTGAGGGCACGCCCGCCGACCCGTACGCGCACGAGCTGCGGCGCGTCGTCAAGGTGGCCGCCCGCGAGAGCGACGGCTCCGAGGCGACCGCCCGCCCGCTGGGCGCTCGCTTCCCACGCGGCTTGTTGGTGGCGATGTCCGACGACCGCACCTTTCACTACTACCGCTGGGAAGACATCGTCGGGGCGTCCGTGTCGCCCTGAACTTTAGAATCCCGCGAGCAACCCCAATCCCCCAGGCGCGTTCAGCCCAAAAAGCCCTTTCCGATGAACGCCACCCGCCTGCTCAACCCCACGCGTCTGGTCCCCACCGCCCCCGCCAAGTTCGCCCTCTCGGGGCGCTACCGCGCGCGCACCTGGATGCGCACCATGTACCTGCTCGATGCCGTGGGCACGGGTGTGGCCGCCGTGCCCGCGCTGGTCGCACCCCGCTGGACGGCCCGCCACATGTTCAAACAGAACCCGCCCGACCCGGTGGTGATGCGCCTGATCGGCTCGGTGTGGCTGGCGACCACGGCCGCTTGTGTGCTGGGGCTGCGGCACCCGCTGCGCTTCTCGCCGGTGTTCGCCGTCACGGCCGCCTACAAGATCACCTGGCTGCTGGTGACCACGCCCGAGATCATCAAGGAGAAGCGCACCGACGTGCTGCCGCTGGCCACGATCTTCATCCTCTGGGCCACCGGCAGCCTCGCCGCCCTGCCCACCGACTACCTCTTCGGGGCCGAGCGCGTCTACATGCGCACGCGGGATTAGCCGCACGCGTCGGTCACTTTCGCTTTAAACCTTCCGGGGTTGGGGCCGTTTGGAACGTAGTTCATCCCCTGCCCCATGAAGAAGCTCCTCCTTTCCGGCCTGGCCGCCGCTCTGACCTTCGGCGCGCGCGCGCAGACCCCCACCGACCTCACGCAGTTCAACCAGCAACGGCAGCGCCTGGAACGGGGCGCGGTGATCGGTCTGGGCAGTTGGACGCTCGGCAACCTGGCCGTGAGCGGCGTCGCCATCGGGCAGACCGAGGGCGTCACGCGCGAGTTTCACCGCATGAACGTCTACTGGAACCTGGTGAATCTGGCCTTCGTGGGGGCCGGTGCGGCGCAGTGGGCAAAGAGCGAGGACCCGGCGGCCATCACGGTGCGCGAGACTTTCAAGAAGCAGCGTCGCTTCGAGAAGACGCTCCTCTTCAACGCCGGGCTGGACGTGGGCTACGTCGCCACCGGCTTTTACCTGCGCGAGCGGGCCGGCAACGTCGAGCGCAACGCCGACCAGTGGGAGGGCTTCGGCCGCTCGTTGATCCTTCAGGGCGGGTTTCTGCTGGTGTTCGACGCCGTGATGTACGTGCTCTTCCAACGGCACGGCCGCAAGCTCGACGGCCTCTTGCAGCAGTTCGCCCCGGACCGGTCGGGCAGCGGGGTGCAGTGGCGATTTTAGTGGCTGGGCGAAAGATTTTAGACGCTGACCGCCCCCACTTTCCTATAGAGGCCGAAGCGCACGCTCGGCGTCTTTGGCCACAAATGCTTACCCAACGCCTTTAGTCCAAAAATTTTTGTCTTAACGACTCATGAGGATACGGACTTTCTCGGCCGACGACCTGACGAAGCTCGACAGGAATTACCGCCGCGAGCTAATCAATTCGCTGCCCGGCTACCGGAGTGCGACCCTGATCGGCACCGCCGACGCCGACGCCCAGACGAACCTAGCGATGTTCAACTCGGTGGTGCACGTGGGGGCCAACCCACCGCTGCTGGGCTTTATGCTTCGGCCGCTGACGGTGCCGCGCCACACGTTCGACAACATCAAGGAGGTGGGCTACTACACCTTCAACACGGTGCGTACCCAATTCTACGAACGGGCGCACCAGACGTCGGCCAAGTTCGAACCGGGCGCGTCGGAGTTTGATGCCTGCGACCTGACGCCCCACTTCTCGGGCACCCACCCGGCGCCCTACGTCGCCGAGAGCCCAGTGAAGATCGGCCTGAAGTTCGTCGAGCAGCACTTGGTCAAGGCCAACGACACCATCTTGATGGTGGGCGAGGTGGTGGAGGTGATCGTCGCCGAGGAGCTGCTGGAAGCGGACGGCTACGTGGCCCACGAGCGCGCCGAGGGCGTGTCGGTGGTTGGACTCGACGCCTACTACCAGCCGCAGAAGCGGTTGTCGCGCCTCCCCTACGCCCGCCCGCAGAACCACTCGAACGACGCCTGACCGCTGAAAACCATCGCCGGGCCGTCTAGTCACAGGTCCGGCGTTTCTCTTCTTACCCTACCTGATATGCAGTGGACCACCGTTAAGTCGTACGAAGACATCACCTACCGTAAATCCGGCGGGGTGGCGCGCATCGCCTTCAACCGCCCCGAGGTGCGCAACGCCTTCCGTCCCCGCACGGTGGCCGAGCTGTTCGAGGCGTTTCTGGACGCGCGCGAGGATCCCAGCATCGGCGTGGTGCTGCTCAGCGGCGAGGGGCCGTCGCCGAAGGACGGCGGCTGGGCCTTTTGCAGCGGCGGCGACCAGCGCGCGCGTGGCCACCAAGGGTACGTGGACGACGACGGCGTGCCGCGCCTAAACATTCTGGAGGTGCAACGCCTGATCCGCTTCATGCCGAAGGTGGTCATTGCCGTGGTGCCGGGCTGGGCGGTGGGCGGCGGCCACAGCCTGCACGTGGTGTGCGACCTGACGCTGGCCGGCCGCGAGCGGGCGATCTTTAAGCAGACCGACGCCGACGTGACCAGCTTCGACGGCGGCTACGGCTCGGCCTACCTCGCCAAGATGGTGGGTCAGAAGCGCGCCCGCGAGATCTTCTTCCTCGGCCGCAACTACTCGGCGCAGGAGGCCTACGAGATGGGCATGGTAAACGCGGTGGTGCCGGACGACGAGCTGGAAGCAACTGCCTACCAATGGGCGCAGGAGATATTGGAGAAGTCGCCGACCTCGATCCGGATGCTCAAGTTCGCCTTCAACCTCACCGACGACGGCATGGTGGGCCAGCAGGTGTTCGCCGGTGAGGCCACCCGGCTGGCTTACATGACCGACGAGGCCAAAGAGGGCCGCGACGCGTTTCTGGAGAAGCGCAAGCCCGACTTCAAGGACAGTAAGTGGCTCTCGTGATCGGGTAGCTTACCGCGCTACGTCGGTCGGCTTCGCCTCGGCAATCTGTATCGGCCACGCGTCGCGGGCGACGGCCGGAAATCCCCCCACCGCCTGCGGCAGCGTTGTTAGATTCAGCGCTCCTCCACCGGCAGGTCATCGTGACTGTTGATCAAGACCGGCAGCACGTTGCGGTCGTTGCGCGGTGCGGTCTGGTTGTCTTTCGGCAACAGCCCCCGGTCCGCGTCGATGGTGGTAGCGACCAAGAAGAAGATCAGCAGTAGAAATGCAATGTCGGCGCGGGCAGCGGGCGGAAGCGAGAGTTACGCATGGGGCAAAATTTTATCCCCGGTTCATCCGGCGCCCCGAAAAAGACACGGCCCGCCTTCACTCCCTTTTGATTTCCTAGCGTGAATTATGAGACTGTCACAAAACAGAGTGAGAGTTGAAACAGCTTAACAAAAGACGTGAAGTTAAGAGCTTGTCTAAAAAGTATCTTCCGTGCCTCATAGTTATCTTTTCGCATCATACTTCATCATTTTTCTCATCGATAGCGCCGCGCGGGCGGCCCCGTGCTATCAACTTAAAAAATTACTGCGTCTGATGCAAAAATCTATATTTTGATTCACGAAATCTACTTCTTAGACAAGCTCTAAACCCGTCATTGCTTCGCTGCGCTCGCAATGACGGGTTAAAATGTAAAACAGCTAGCAACAGCCACCGCCGGGCGTGCAGGCGGTACTGGTTGCCACGGTGCGTGCGGCGGCCTGACGACCGTCGGGCTTCTCACCCCAGACTGTCACGCTGAAGATGCCCGTCTGCCCCGCGCGGAAGGCCGCGATCTGCTCGTCGGAGAGGTAGCGTCGCAGGATGTCGTCGGGAATCACGATGGGCTTCTGCTTCTGGATGTTCAGGTTCTGGAAGCCCGCCTCCCGCAGGTAGTCGAGGTAGTCGCCCTTTTGCGCGGCCCCCGACACGCACCCGGCGTACATCTCGGCGTCCTTTTGCAGCGCGGGCGGCAGGTCGCCGACCAGCACCACGTCCGACACGCTGAAGTGACCGCCCGGCCGCAGCACGCGGAACATCTCGGCCATCACGCGGGGCTTGTCGGGCACCAGGTTCAGCACGCAGTTGCTCACCACCACGTCGATGCTGTCGGTCGTGACGGGCAGGTCATCGAGGTCGCCCAGTCTAAATTCGACGTTGTTGAAGCCCAGCCGGTCGGCGTTCGCGCGGGCCTTTTGCAACATGGTGGGGGCGAAATCGACACCAATCACCCGGCCCGTTTCACCCGTCTCGTGGCGTGCCACGAAGCAGTCGTTGCCCGCCCCCGAACCCAGGTCCAGCACCCAGTTGCCCGGCTCAATGCGCGCGAAGGCCGTCGGCAGCCCGCAGCCCAGCCCGAGGTCGGCGTCCGGCTGGTAGCCCGCCACCTCCCGGTAGTCGTCGGTCATGATGTTGTAAACCTCCTGCGAGACGTCGGTCGTACCGCAGCAAGAGGCGGCGTTGGCGGCGCGATCTTGCAGGGCCACCTGCTCGTAGCGGTCGCGGACCATCTGCTTGATTTCTTCTTCTTTGTTCATGAGTGAAGGGTTTGCGTGTGATGTATCCAAGTGGCGCAATGGCGTCACGTCGGGTTCTTTAGCTACTCTCAATTTGATACCAGACACACCTTTCGAGATCCGGGTAATTCGACAGTCTCGGGTTTTTGAATTCACCCATTTTAGTCATGCCCAACTTCTTCATTACGTTCTCGGACTTATGGTTATCGACGGTACAGACGGCAACCACCCTTTCTAGCTTCAAGTGCTCGAACGCAAACGCCAAACACCTCTTTGCTCCTTCGGTGGCGTATCCTTTTCCCCAGGCCGTGCGCTTCAAGCGCCACCCTACGTCCGTTGCAGGGGTAAACGGGGCCGGGTACGTTTGGTGAGCCGGCCCGATGAATCCGATCAGTTCACCCGTTTGGAGTAGTTCGGTGGCGAAGTAACAGTGTCCGTGCTCGGCTTGATGATTTTGCAGCCGTACGATGAACTCGGCCGTCTCTTGTCGGGTCAGCGGCCGGGGAAAGTGCTCCATGACCTCCAGGTCTGCGTTTATCCGGGCGAAGTCATCTAGATCTTCCATGGTCCAACCTCTAAAGCCGAGCCTGTCGGATCTAAACAGGTATCCGTCTCTCAATTTTAGTAAGTCTTTTTTGTGAGGTGGTGCGGTTTGTACATGAAAAGCAGCGAATTTAGAAGTACTAACTTTTCAAAAAGAAATATACTTAATCAAAGGCAATAGCGGTTCAGATTTACACCTAAACCGCCATTTTCTATATACATTATTACCTACTGGCTTTTTTCATTCAGCTTGGTTTTCAGCCCTGGCAAAGGCATGCTCTTTTGCAATTTTTGGTGAAGCGTTGAATGTTGCAGATTGCGAATGTCTATGGCTTCAAACGTTCGTTCTCCCATAATACTTTTTTCGCAACCAAAAGGAAACTCGAACCAATAAAATTAACGCTGGGACTTCAACTAAAGGACCAATTACTCCTGCAAATGCTTGTCCTGAATTTAGTCCGAAAACCGCAATAGCAACTGCAATCGCCAATTCAAAATTATTTCCTGCTGCCGTAAAAGCTACTGAAGCTGTTTTGTCATATTCTGCTCCTGATGCTTTGGTAAGGGAAAAACCGATAATGAACATTAGCGTAAAATAAATAAGCAAAGGAATTGCAATTATCAGAGCGTCCGTTGGAATTTCTACAATCAATTCTCCTTTTAGTGAGAACATAACTACTATTGTAAACAAAAGTGCTATTAAAGTTATTGGGGAAATTGCAGGAATGAATTTATTGGTGTACCAATCTTCTTCTTTAAATTTTACTAATATTAGTCGGCTTAAAATTCCCATTACAAACGGAATGCCTAAATAAATAATGACACTTTCTGCAATCGTTCCGATTGAAATATCCACAATCGCTCCTTCAAATCCAAAATATGGCGGAAGAACCGTTATAAAGATCCAAGCATAAAAACTGTATGCAAACACTTGGAAAATACTATTTAACGCAACCAAACCAGCTCCATATTCGCTACTACCTTCTGCAAGGTCGTTCCAAACCAAAACCATTGCAATACAACGAGCCAAACCAATTAAAATCAGTCCGATCATATATTCTGGATAATCTCGCAAAAATGCAATTGCCAAAACAAACATTAAAACGGGACCAATTATCCAATTAAGAATGAGCGAAATAGAAAGTATTTTCGTGTTTCTAAAAACTTTTGGCAATAACGCATAATTGACTTTTGCCAAAGGTGGATACATCATTAAAATCAAACCGATCGCAATCGGAATATTTGTTGTCCCGCTACTAAATGAGTTTACAACGTTTGGAAAATTTGGAATAAAATATCCAAGACTAACTCCAAAAGCCATTGCGGCAAATATCCAAAGCGTTAGATTTCTGTCAAGAGAACTTAATTTTTTTGAAGCCATTGTTATGAATCTATTTGAGAGAAAACGTAAAACATTTCGGCTGCTATTTGCAGACTTCTTTCATTATATTTTTCTGCTTGTTGTGGTGTATTGTCAAATACTTTTGGGTCTTCAAAAGTTATTGGAATGCGTTTTTCTGCACCTGCAATAAAAGGACAACCGCCATCAGCTTGTGAGCAAGTCATAATTGCCGCAAATTCAGATTTTGGGTTAAAATCGTCATCTAATTTTTTAGAAAATCCGATTATTGGATGCTCGTTGTCCGCGTATTTAATGCTGTAAATTGGGTTCTCGTTTTTTGAAATAGTTTTTATTTTAAATCCTGAACTTTGCAAAGTTTCAGCAACCACTGGAAAGAGTGCGGTACTTTCTGTTCCGCCCGAATAACAAAATACGTTTTTAATATTAAAGTAATATGCCATTGTTTGTGCCCAAACTTGCGACAAATGACTTCTTCGTGAATTGTGAGTACAGATAAAGTTTATACGGATTTCTTGATTTTCTGAAATCTTTGACTGAATAAAATCAGTTAGTGGCTGTAAAACTACTTTACGTTCGCTTGAAATAGTTTGAGGATTTAATTCCTTAATTCCTTGTTCTATTTCTGAAAATAGAGTTTGCTTTGTTGGCATCATTTTCTTGATCTTTTTTTGTTTAGCAACAGTTTCCATCTGGTGAACAACAAGGTTCATCATTTAAGGTTGATAATATTACTTTAGATTTTTCTAATGAAATTCAGCTTTGTTGCATGAATCATTTGAATGCACCCTGCTCAACACAAGCAATCATTACGCAGCAGGGGAAGCATATGAGTCGGGCATGCCTTGAGCAATCATTATGTTCAGGAGGGCTTTGTTGCATGAATAAAGATAATTTTTGTCGGATTCTCGGAAGATTATTTTGTTAGCGTCGCTCTGTGGCTCCGATACCGGAAGGATATTCTACGTTTTGAAGAGTAAACCTTAAAATCATAAAGTATGATGTGTTATGGAATGCTTATAACTTCCTGATAATCAGCGAGTTGATTCATGCAACAAAGCCATTCTGTTCATATTTTCAGGGTTCTCGGTAAATGAATCACAACGGCCAAGTATAAGAGCAGTAGCGGACTTCAAGGCGATTACCTGTCTGCCACCACAAAAGGTTATTATATGCACTGACCTTGATTTTACCACTTCACCCGCTATTGCTTTTATACAATGTTGGCACACGTTTTTTTATTTCCATTTGAGTTCAGAAAGCAGGTTTTGAATCCACTTTTTCACTTCTTCTTTTGAATTAATCTCGATAGCTGTCAGAATTAAA
>JBARYS010000069.1:0-18213 GCA_049648155.1 Catalinimonas sp.
CAGACCTCCCTTTCCGCAGAGTAACGGGTTCAGTACGGCTTACCGGTAATTATAATTTTTCAGGCTACGGGAGCAGTTGCCGCACGCGCGCACCAAGTGCAATTACATCCGTTTCGACCTCTAGAAACTTACCGTCGCTTCTTCGCTAAGTCGTTGAACATCAACCCCGTACGGAGCCGCAACTCCCGCACCAAACGGAAGGGGGCGGCCGGCCTGGCGAGGGCTTCAGGCGCATCACGTAGAGGCCCCGGTGGCGGTGTCGAGCGCTCGCTGCACCCGGCCGGAGAGTTCGCGCAAGTGGCCGGCAGTGCGCAGCAGGGTGCGGCCGTCGGGTCTAGTGAAGGTGAGCTGCGCGCTGGGCACGAAGCGGAAGGCACCGTCGGCCATCAGGTCGCCCCACAAGCGGAGGTTGGGGCGTTTGCCGTTCGTGAAAAGCATTCGGAGGTGCTGCCCGCACCGACCGTGGGCGTATCGATGGTGACCGAGCATCCTGTTTATTGTGGATCGACGCGCTGCCGTCCACCTTAAAATTGGCCTAACAGGACTTACGATTTGCCGCGATGCGGACGCTCCAAAGGCTTCCATGGACGTCGCCTTCATCCCTTGGAGCGCTGTATGTTCGACGAATCTACGACGAGATCGTAAGGCCTGGCCACGTGCATTCGGCGGAGCACCCGCTCGATTCGACCGGGTGCACGTCAGGCCGGCGTCCGATTTGCCGCCCCACTATCCGGCGCGGGCGGGGGCCGGAGGGCCGGCAGGCGATTCGTTCTCGTCCGAAGAAGCAAATCCGTTCCACGCACGTTACGTATTTTGAAAACGCGCCGCCACCGAACGGCCCGGCGCCCTCTAACCCCATCAGACCATGCACATTCATAAGGAAGGATACAAAATTCTGCTCGGCACGGCGGCCGTGCTGGTGCTCATCAACGTAGGGACGGCGCTGCTGCTCGATGCCCCTACGGTCGAGCGCATCGTGCTCTTCGTAAGCATTGCCTTTTTTCTGCTGATTTTGCAATTTTTTCGCATTCCTCGGCGTACCGTCACGGCCAACGAACGGCACGTGCTGGCTCCGGCCGACGGCAAAGTGGTGGTCATCGAACAGACACACGAGGATGAGTACTTTCAGGACGAGCGGCGGCAGGTGTCGGTCTTCATGTCACCGGTCAACGTACACTCGAACATCAACCCCGTGTCGGGTGTGGTACAGTACTTCAAGTACCATGCGGGTAAGTACCTCGTGGCCTGGCACCCTAAATCGAGCACTGAAAACGAGCGCACCACCACGGTGGTCCGCACGGCGAACGGCACCGACATCCTCTTCCGGCAGATCGCCGGGGCGCTGGCGAAGCGCATCGTCTGGTACGTAGAGGAGGGCGCACCCGTGCGTCAAGGCACTGAGTTCGGCTTTATCAAGTTCGGTTCGCGGGTCGACGTCTTCCTGCCGCTCGACGCCGAGATCAAGGTCAACATCAACGAAAAGACCAAAGGCGGCCTGACGGTGATCGCCGAACTGGCCGACCCCGCCGCGCGCACCGCCACCGCAACCACCGCCGAGCCCGTCGCCGAAGTTCGTTGAGACCCCGCCGGAGGCATCGTCGCTCGGCTCTCCGTGCGCTCGTTGCCGCGGCCACGACCCGAGCAGCGGAGGCAAGTCCGCGTCAAGAAGAGACCTTTTGCTTTACCCACCGCTCTAAGCGCTCCATCGCGCCGTTGTCGCTGTCATCGATGCCCTCTTCGCCCAACAGGTAGCCGAGAGGCTTGAGCGGCTCGATGCGGTCGCAGATCACCTTCAGGATGCCGAGCACCGGGATGGCGATCACCGCGCCCATCACGCCCCAGACGGCCCCGCCCAGCACCACCACGATGATGGTCATGACGGGGTTGATCTCGACGCGGCGGCCCACCACGAAAGGCTCCAGCAGGTAGCTCTCGACGAACTGCGCGACGCTGAACACCACCAGCACGCCGACGATCTGCCCCGTGCCGCCGCCGCCCGTCACGGTCAGCGCCAGCGCCAGCCCGCCGCCCAGCACGTTGCCCAAGTAAGGAATGAGCGTCAGCACCGCCGCCAGGACCGACACCAAGATGGCGCTCGGCACGCCGATGATGCTCAGCCCGACGGAGTAGATCACGGCCAGAAAGCCGATCAGGATCAGCTTTCCGACCAGATACTGCTGCGCCACCTTGCTGGTATCGTTGAGGGTGTTTTGGGTTGTTTCCTGGTCCTCTTCGGGTACCATCTTTAAGATGGCCCGGCGAAACATGCGGCGGTAGAGCAGGAAGAAGAACAGATAGATGTAGACCAGCAGGGTGGTGCCCAGCAGCCCGAGCAGCTTCATGGGCAGCCGAAGGGCTTGCTCGCCGATGCTCCCACCGCCCGACGACGAGCTGCCGGCCGCTGAATCACCGCCGCCCGACGCACCGCCGCCCGACGCGGGTTCGTCCGAAGCATCCGTCGGGGTGGAGGCTGTATCGACCTGCGCCCCCCCGGCGGCGCCCGCTTGTGTGCCGGCAGTGGCTGTTTGGGAAGTGTCGCCGTCCGATCTTGTACTGTCGGCCGTGCTCTGCCGGGCGTTGTCGGGCCGTTGCTCCGTGCTGTCGGCCGAGCCGCTGAGGCCGGTGTACGATTCGAACTGCTCCTCGATCTCCCGCTCCTGAAGGCCCGTGCGGCGGGCGATGTAAGTCTCCAGCTTGTCGATCTGCGGCTGCACGCGCTGCTTGATCTGCGGCCACTCGGTCACGAACCGCTCCACCTGCGCGCCGACCACGAAGAAGAGCCCGAGCATCACCCCGAACACCAGCAGAGTAGACAGGAGCGACGACCACGCCCGCTTCAGCCCGCCGCGCTCCATACGGTTGGCGAGGGGCATCAGCACCAAGGCCAAGAGGACGGCGATGGCCAGTGGGGCCAAAAAGCCCTGGGCGCGCGTCAGCCCGAGAAAAAGAAAGTAGAGCCCCACCACAAGCAAGGCCACCACGCGCAAAATTTGCCGCCCCTTGGCCGCCGATCTGGATTCATCCATAATCAATCGGTACGGCCCGGGGCACGGTTGCGTTCTACTCGTCCGCCCCCCGGCGGCGGTTGATCATCGCCAGCACCAACACGCCCGCCAGCACCAGCGGCACACTGAGCCACTGCCCCATGTTGAGGGGGATGTTGTCTTCGAAGGCCACCTGATTCTCCTTCGAGAACTCAATCAGGAAGCGGAAGCCGAACAACGCGATCAGGAAGATGCCGAATATCTGCCCCTCGGGCCACCCGTTGCGGTAACGCCGCCAGAGCAGGAAGAGCACCACGAACAGCGCCAGGTAAAACAGAGACTCGTAGAGCTGTGACGGGTGGCGGGGCACGCCGGCCACGTCGACGGTGGCGTATACGCCCGTGGGGTCGCGCCACACTTCGGGGGTCAGGCCGGTACCCTCGGGCAGAAACACGTCGTCGGTCACGCGGTAGCGGGGGTCTTGCAGCGGCGGAAGGGCGGCCTGGTTCAGCAGCGACTCCACCAGCATGTCGTTTGAATAAGTGCGCGGCAGCTCGAACTTCAACTGCACGGGTGCCTCGCCGACGGTGCCGCCCTTCGAAGCCTCCACGTCGAGCAGCGCCTGACTACCGTAGGCCAACTGCTCCTCGGCCGAGCGGGCGAACACCACGCCCCGGTCCGTCCCGGTGGGCTTGCCGACGATCTCGGAGTTCATAAAGTTGCCGAAGCGGATCAGGCTGCCCGTCAGCGCCACCACGATCACGATGCGGTCGAGAATCCAGAAGTAGCTCTGGTCGGGCCGCTTGCGGGCGTAGAGCCAGAGGGCGAACAAGATGCCCGCCGCGCCGCCGTGACTCGCCAGCCCGGTGAGGCCGCCCTTCCAGAAGCGGATCACGCCCACGGGGTCTTCCAGCAAGATCTCCGGCTCGTAGAAGATCACGTGTCCCAGCCGCGCCCCGACGATGGTCGCCAACACCATGTAAACCGTGAGCGCGTCGACGTCGGACTCGGGGCGGCCGTCCTTCCGGAAGAAGTAGACCATGATCTGCTGGCTGATGATGAAACCCAGCGCAAAGGCGAGGCTGTAGTAGCGCAGCGGAAAGTTGATGCCGGGGACGGTGAACAGTTCCGGGTTAGGATCCCAGACGATGTAAGAGAGCATGCTTGGGTTCAATTAGCAATTAACAGTGAGCAGTGAACAATCGCTGACGCGTCGCTGCCCAGGCACACCGAGGCACCAAAGGTAGCGGAACGGGGCCGCTCGGATTCCATCGCATCGCCCGCATCGCATCGCCCACGCGGCAGCCCGGACGAAATTTTGCGCCGGTCCGGATAGCCGCCACGGGCACCCCGCCGGTCCCTACGCCTCGTCGTGGGGGCGCTCCAACACCACGCGCTTCACGAAATCTTGCAGAAAGCCCGCGCCGTACGCGCACATCTGTAGGTTTACGGCCCAGGCACTGAGCAGCCCGACCTGCACCGAGCGCTTACCAGCCGTGGCGTGGGCGAAGATCAGCCCCTCGTACAAGAGCCAGGGCACCAGCAGCCGCCCGCCCCGCCGGGGTGAGAGCACCGCCGCCGGGAGCGCTGCCCCCAGGTAGAGCAGGTAGCCGGCGGGAATCAGGTGCGGCACCTTCAGCGTGTCGGGAAAGAGCTTGTACATGTTGACCCGCGCCCGCCCGAAGAAGTGGATCTGCCGCCAAAAGCCACCGAACGTCTCCTTGCGTTTGTGGTAAACGTGGGCGGTGGGCACCAGCCCCGTGCGGAAGCCCAAGCTCATAATGCGACGGCTCATCTCTAGGTCTTCGCCCAGGTAAGGAAGCCTGAAGCCGCCGGTGGCCTCCCACACCGCACGCGAAAAGCCCATATTGAAGCTGCGGGGGTAGAACTTGTCGACCTGCTTTTTGCCGCCCCGGATGCCGCCCGTGGTCAAGGGTGAAGTCATGCAGTAGTCGATCGCGCGTTGCACGGGCGTGGCGTCGGGCTGCTGCCGGTCGGGACCCCCGAACGCGTCCAGCGGGTCGGACTGCAGGTGCGCGTGCAGGTTTTCGAGGTAGTCGGGGTCAAGCAGTACGTCCGAGTCCAACACCACGAAGTAGTCGCCCCGGGCCCGTTCAAAGCCCCAGTTGCGCGAAAAGCCTTGTCCGCTGTTCGGCTTCAAGTGGTAGTGAACGTCAAGCTTCTCCCGGAACGCCGCTACCACCGCCTCGGCGGGCACGTCGGAGCCGTCCTCGATCACCAGCACCTCGAAGGGGCGGTAGGTCTGACGCGTGAGTGATTCCAGCAGCGCGCGGACCTCTTCGGGGCGGTTGTAAACGGGGACGATAAAGGAGTAAAACATGGTGCGGAGCGATGGTCCGCAAAAGTAGCCGTCAGTCGAGCAGCGCCAGGGTGGTGGCGATCACCTCTTCGGCGGCGGCGGGCAGCGGGTGGCAGGCCGTGACGCGCAGCCCTTGCAGCGTGTTGAAGACCGTCCGCGCGAGGGCCGTCGGGGTGTGCTGTGCGGCCACCTCTCCCCGTGCCTGCGCCCCCTCGAAGCGCTCGGCGAGCGCGGCTTCGAGGGCCTCCCGGTTCAGGCGTACGATCTCGGCCACCTGGGCATCTTGTGCGGCCAGCTCGACCGTGGTATTAACCATGAAGCAGCCGCGCCCCCCCCGGGCGGGTTGGGGCCGGGTGGCTTCGAGCAGCAGCTCGCGCACGGCCGTGCGCACGTCGGGGGCTGCTTCGAAGCGTTGCGTCACCGCCCGGCCCGCCTGCGTACGGTACCGCTCCAGCGCCGCCCGAAAGAGCTTCTGCTTGTCGCCGTAGGTATGGTAGAGGCTCGACGCGTTGATGCCCAGCCGCTCCGTCAGGTCGCGCATCGAGGTGGCGTGGTAGCCCTCCTGCCAGAACAACTCTACGGCACGGTCCAGCACCTCTTCTTCGTCGAACGCTTTGCTTCGTCCCATCGCTTGAAACTACAAAAAGCCCGGCGGCTCCGTTCCTCAACGGCACCGCCGGGCGCGATGATCCTACAGCGTGCTCATGCCGCCGTCGACCACCAACTCGGCCCCCAGGATAAACGAAGCTTCGGACGAGGCCAGGAAGCGCACCGCGCGGGCGATCTCCTCAGGCCGCCCGAAGCGCCCCATCGGCACCTGCGCCTGGATCTGTTCGGCCATCCCTTGCAACTGCTCGGCGGGCATACCCATTTTCCGGAAAATCTCCGTCTGGATCGGTCCGGGGCTGACCGTGTTCACGCGGATGTTGCGGCCCAGCAGGTCGGCCGCGAGCGTGCGCCCCATGCTGATCACGGCGGCTTTGCCGGCGGCGTAGACTGACGACCCGGCCATGCCGATGTTACCGTTGATCGAGGCGTTGATGACGATGCTGCCACCGTCGTTAAAGAGCGGCAGGAGCTTCTGCACGGTGAAGTAGAGGCCCTTCACGTTGATGTCGAAGACCCGGTCGAAGGTCTCTTCGGTCGTCTGGTCGATAGGACCGAAGGAGCCCGTCACCCCCGCGTTCAGGAAGAGGCAGTCGATGGTGCCCACTTGCTCGCGCAGGGCTTCGGCGAGGTGCGTCAGGTCCGCCAGGTTAGCTTGGTCGGCCACGAGGCCCGAGGCCCGCTCGCCGAGTTGCGCCACGGCCTGGTCCAGCGCCTCCCGGTTGCGGCCGGTGATGACGACGCGCGCGCCCTCTCGAATAAACTCTTCGGCCGTGGCCAGGCCGATGCCCGCGCTGCCGCCCGTGATGACCGCCGTGGTGTTCTGTAAGCTACTCATGGTTGTGTTAGATTTATTTTGTAACGATTGTTTCAAAAACGTCGCGATTTAAAACGGTTGTTACAAATTAGATTCTCAACATCTTTCTTTCCCGCCGTGCGTGGCACCTTTTCGGCACCTTTGCCGCCATCCAACCCACCTTTCATGCCGATTCAGGAATCCCCGCAGCCGCATAAGATCAGAAAAGAAGACGCCCTCTGGTTTCACGAACACCCTCGTCCGGGGAAGATCGAGGTGGTGCCGACCAGGGCGCTCAGTTCGCAACACGACTTGGCGCTGGCCTATTCGCCGGGCGTGGCCGAGCCGTGCCGGGCCATCGCCGCGCGCGAGGAGGACGCCTACCGCTACACCGCCAAGGGCAACTTGGTGGCGGTGATCTCGAACGGCACGGCCGTGTTGGGGCTGGGCAACATCGGGGCGGCGGCCTCCAAGCCCGTCATGGAGGGCAAGGGTGTGCTGTTTAAGAAGTTCGCGGGCATCGACGTGTTCGACCTGGAGCTGGCCACCGAAGACCCCGACGAGTTCATCCGCACCGTGAAGCTGCTGGAGCCGACCTTCGGCGGCATCAACCTCGAGGACCTGAAGGCCCCGGAGTGCTTCTACATCGAGCGCGAGCTGAAGCGGCAGATGAACATCCCGGTCATGCACGACGACCAGCACGGCACGGCCATCATCTCGTCGGCGGCCCTACTCAACGCCCTCGAACTGGTCGAGAAGCGCATCGAAGCCATTCGACTGGTGGTGCTGGGCGCGGGCGCGGCGGCCATTGCCTGCACGCGCTTCTGGGTGTACATGGGCCTACGGACGGAGAACATCGTGATGATCGACAAGGACGGTGTGCTGCGCCGCGACGCCCTGAACGAGGCCGACGAGCGGTACCTCTTCGCCACCGACCGCCCGGTGCAGGACCTCGCCGAGGCCCTCGAAGGGGCCGACGTGCTGCTGGGGCTATCGGCCGGGAACATCGTGCCGCCCGAGGCGCTGCGCCGCATGGCCGCCGACCCCATCGTGTTCGCGCTGGCCAACCCCGAGCCGGAGATCGAGTACGGCCTGGCCACCGCCGTGCGCGACGACCTGATCATGGCTACGGGACGCTCCGACCACCCCAACCAGGTGAACAACGTGCTGGGCTTTCCCTACATCTTCCGGGGGGCGCTCGACGTGAATGCCTCCGAGATCAACGAGGAGATGAAGCTGGCGGCGGTGCGGGCGCTGGCGGCCCTCGCCAAGGAGATCGTGCCCGACCAGGTAAACGTGGCTTACCAAGACAAGACGCTGCGCTTCGGCCGCGACTACCTGATTCCGAAGCCGCTCGACCCGCGCCTGATCACCACCGTTGCGCCCGCCGTGGCCCGCGCGGCGATGGAGACCGGCGTGGCCCGCCGGCAGATTACCGACTGGGCCGCCTACAACCTGGAGCTGATGGGCCGGGTGGGCAGTGCGCAGAAGCTCATCCACCACGTGATGACGCGCGCCAAGCGTAAGCCCAAGCGGGTGATCTACGCCGAGGCCGACACCTACAAAATCCTGAAGGCCGCCCAGATCATCGTCGACGAAGAGATCGGCGTGCCCATCCTGCTGGGCAACCGCGAGCGCATCGCTCAACTAGTCGAAGAGAACGGGCTGGAGCTGGAGCAGGCCGAGATCATCGACCCCGCCGAGGAGCCGGAGCGGTGCGCGACCTACGGCGACGTGCTCTACGACAAGCGGAAGCGGCGGGGCGTGACCCAGTACGAAGCCCGCAAGCTGATGATGGACCGCAACTACTTCGGGGCGGTGATGCTGGCGCGCGGCGAGGCCGACGTGCTGATTTCGGGCCTGACGAAGGACTATCCCAAGACGATCCGCCCGGCGCTGCACGTGATCGGCGTCAAGGAGGGCGTGAACCGCGTGGCGGGCATGTACATCGTCAACTCGGCGCGGGGGGCGTTCTTCTTCGCCGACACGACCGTGAATGCCGTGCCGACCGCCGACGAGCTGGTGGAGATCATCGGCCTGACCGCCGAGGCGGTGCGCTTTTTCGACATCGAGCCGCGCGTGGCGCTGCTGTCGTACTCGAACTTCGGCTCGTCGGGCGGCCCGATTCCGGAAAAGATGGCCTTGGCCACCCAGAAGGCGCGGCAGCGGTACCCGGAGCTGCTGATCGACGGCGAGATGCAGGCCAACATCGCCGTGAACACGGAGCTGCAACGCGACAACTACCCCTTCAGCAAGCTGGCCGAGACCGGCGCAAACACGCTGATCTTTCCCTCGCTGACGTCGGGTAACATTGCCTATAAACTTTTGCAGGAGCTGGGCGGAGCCGACGTGATCGGCCCCATCCTGATGGGAATGCGCAAGCCCGTCCACATTCTGCAACTGGGCAGCTCGGTGCGCGAGATTGTCAACATGACGGCCATCGCCGTGGCCGACGCTCAGCAGAACGACGCCTATTGACGGACCACCGTGCGACACCGCCGGGGCGGGTTCACCAACCGCACGGCGCACGTTGAGGAGCCGGACTAAAGGCCAAGGCGGCCGATGATCTCGACGGCGGCCCGCCAGGCCACGCGGTCTTCCGACGCCACGAGCTGTATCAGGGTAGCGCGCAGATCGTCCGAGATGCGCGCTTCGTCGCGCAGCAGGGCAATCAGGCGGTGCTTCGCCAATACCGCACGCCACTGGCGCTGATCTTCGGCCACGTGCGACTCTTGCACCATGCACTCGGTGCCGGCCTTACGCGACCAAAAGGGGGCCGGCGTCACGTCGGACGGGTAGTCGCCGTCGAAGGGCACGAAGCGTCGGTACATGGCCTTGTTGGTCAGTTGGTGGTACTGCTCGCTCTCGAACGCCAGCACGTGGCTCAGCCCACGGTCGGGGGTGAGCAGTTCGTGGACCCGCTTAGATGAGTACGAAGGTTTCATAGGCACTGCTAATCAATGGCGGCAAGATATAACGGAACCAACGCTGGGCTTTTTCAACTGCACACTAATCGCCACGCGTGTACCGTTGGAGCGGCGTTCCGCTAACCCGCTGACGTTCAGCACGTCCCAACCTGCCTTAAAACTACTCGCCAAAGGTGAATTTGCGTGCCACGAGCCGCCCACCAACCAACCAACCCGGCAACCCAGCAACCATGAATTGGCTCGAACTTACGGCGGCGGTCCTCAGCCTACTCTGCGTCTGGCTCGGCGTGCGGCAACACTCCGGCACGTGGCCCCTAGCCATGCTCGGGGCGGCGCTCTACGCCGTGGTGTTTTTTCGTGCCCGCCTCTACGCCGACGCCGGGCTGCAGTGTGCTTACTTCGCCCTGAGCCTCTACGGCTGGTATGCCTGGCGCTTCGGCACACGAGGTGCCACCGACAGCACCGTCCTGCGGCCGGTGCGGCTCCCCCGGGCATGGGTGCTGCCGCTGGTGGTGCTGGCCGCCGTCGGCACGGCGCTGCTGGGCTGGAGCTTGGCACGCTACTCGGATACCGACGTGCCCTACGTCGACGCCGGCACCACCGTGGTCAGTCTGATTGCGCAGTATCTGCTTTCGCGAAAGTACGTCGAGAACTGGCTGGTCTGGATCGGGGTCGACGCCGTGGCGACGGGCGTGTACGTCTACAAAGGGTTGTGGTTCACGTGTGGCCTCTACGCCGTGCTGATCGTGCTGGCGTGGCACGGCTACCGCACCTGGGAGCGTGACCGACGAGTCGTAGCCGCATGAGGGGGCGCGTGGCCATCGTGGGGCCGGAGTCGACCGGTAAGAGCACACTCGCGGCGGCGTTGGCGGCACACCTCGGCACGGTGTGGGTGCCGGAGTACGCTCGCGCTTACCTCGACCGGCTGGCGAGCCCCTACGACGCGGCCGACGTGGCGCGCATCGGGCGCGGACAGATCGCGCTGGAGGACGCCTACGCCCCCCGCACCAACGGTCTGCTGATCTGTGATACCAATCTGTTGGTCGTAAAGGTGTGGATGGAGCACGCCTACGGCCGGGCCACCCCCTGGGTGCTACGTACGCTCCGGGAGCGCCTTTATGATCTTTGGGTGCTGTGCGGCCCGGACGTTCCCTGGACGCCGGACCCACAGCGGGAGCATCCGCACCTGCGGAGCCATTTTTTTGAGGTTTACGACCGCGAACTTCGGCAGATGATGGTTCCTTTCGTCGTCGTACGGGGCACACCCGACGAAAGGACGCGCACCGTGGTGGAAGTCTTACGCGGGCATCGCTAGCTCCAGGTGGTGGAAGCGGCGAAATCTTACGTGTAATATCATAAGTAATGGAAGGGCTCCGCCCGAAGCGCTTCCGGCTTTAGTCGCTCATTCCCCCACCGCTGCATCCGTAAGGTCGCCGCAAATAATTGAAATTAGATACTACCTTACGTCGCTTCTTTCGAGGGGCTAACTCCTTAAAAATCAATTCTATTACTTTTGAATGTGCCGATGTACGCCGAGATACATCCATCACGGGATCGACTTTTTCTTCGGGGTGTAAGATGTTAGAAGGCGCGCGCCTTATGAGACAAAAATCGACAACGACCGGAAGTACGGAAGACGATCAGGCTGCAGCCTTTCCCGGGCCTACGGCCGGCGGCCGGCAATTGCGTTCTCTTCTAACCTCAGGTCGTTGCGACCGCCCGCTCCGGCACGAAGTGCTTTTTAAGGCCCCGACGGGGCACCGCGCTGTGATGCTTAATCCCCCCGACGCATGAAGTTCATCAAAGTACTGATCGTTGAGGATGAGATGATCATCTCGAAGCACCTCGAGATACGCCTGCGCAGCATGGGATACGAGGTGACGGGAACGGTCATCAGCGGTGAGGAAGCCCTGGTAGCGGTAGCGGAAACCCCACCCGACGTGGTTTTGATGGACATCATGATCGCAGGCGAATACGACGGCATCGAGACGGCCGCGCTGATTCAGGCCGAGCGGCAGGTGCCGATCATCTACCTGACGGCCTACGCCGACGAGACGACCTTCGAGCGGGCGAAACTCTCCGACCCATTCGGTTACATCCTGAAGCCCTCGCAAGACCGCGAGCTGGACATGACCATCCAGACGGTGGTCCGCAAGCACCGCTTGGAGCAGCAACTGCGCGAATCGGAGCAACAGTACAAGCTGCTTTTTCAGGACAGCCCGCTGCCGATGTGGATCTACGACGTGGCGACACTCCGCTTTCTGGCCATCAATCAGGTGGCGTGCCGCTCGTACGGCTACTCCGAGGAGGAGTTTTTGCAGCTCGACGCCCTCAGCATCTGCCCCCCGGAGGACCAGGAGGCCGCCCTAAAGCACCTCGAAGACGTCCGCAGCCGACAGGTGATTACCGATCCGGGCCGCACTTGGCGGCACCTGAAGAAAGACGGCTCGGTGATGTACGTGGAGAGCCGCAGCCACGCCCAGACGTTCGACGGCCGCGACGCGCGGATGGTGCTGGTGACCGACGTCACCGCGAAGGTATTGGCCGAGCAGGCACTACGCGAGAATGAAATCCGCTACCGGACCCTGTTCGAGACCACCACCGAGGCCATCGTCATCTTCAACGACGACGACCAGATCATGGCGGCCAACCCGGCGGCGGCGGCCCTCTACGGTCAGGGGGCCGACGGGCTGAGGGGCGCTTCGTTCCGGCTGCTGTTCCCCGACCACGGCCCGGCCGACCACGCCGCCCTGCGTCGGAACATACGGGCGCAGCGAGAGTATCAGACCGTGTTCTCTTTTAAAGATCACGACGGCGACCTGCAACACGTGGAGCTACGCACGCAGGCCGATTATCTGGAGGGTCTGCACCTGGCCGCCTTTCGCAACGTGACGCGCGAGTGGCGAGCCGAGATGGCCGTCAACTACCAGCGCGACGTGCTGGAGTTCATCGCCCAAGGTAAAAACTTGTCGAGCGTGCTCGAAGAGATCTGCCGGCGGCTGGAGGGCATCGACCGGGAGGCGATGGCCTCGGTGGTTCGGTTTCAAAACGGCGTCGTCACGGCCACCTACTCCACGCAACTGCCGTCCGCCTACACGCAGGCGCTCATGGGCGAACCGGCCGGACCGAAGGCGGGCGCGTGCGGCACGGCGGCCTATCTGGGCAAGCGGGTGATCTGTGAGGACATCGCCACCGACCCCTACTGGGAGACCTACGCCCCGTTGGCGCTGGCGCACAACCTCCGGGCGTGCTGGTCGTCGCCCATCCACAACTCAGAGGGCGAGGTGGTGGCCACCTTTGCCGTTTATTACCCAGAGCCGCGCGGCCCCTCCCCCTTCTTATTGAAGCTGACCGACGTGGCCTGTTACTTGGCGAGCATCGCCATCGAGCGGCAGCGCAACTTCGAGAGCCTGCGGACACAAGCGCTCACGTTCGAGAACATCAGTGACGCCGTCATCATCACCGACCCGGCGGCGCAGATTCTGCAGTGGAGCCCGTCGGCGCAGCGCCTGTTCGGCTACCGGCAGGGCGAAGCTACCGGGCAGACCCTCGACCTGCTGATGCCGAGCGCCCCCCACCAGGTGCTCTCGAACGGCGTACGGCGCAACAGCGAGCTCACTTTCACGACTAAGGCTGGGCGCGAGGGCGTGGCCGAGACCATGACCGTACCCCTGCGCGACGACCGGGGCAGCGCCTACGGGCACCTCTGGGTGTTGCGCGAGGTGACGCTCCAGCGCCAGGCCGAACAGGCGCGCCGCATATACGAGGAGCGCTTCCGTAAGGTGTTTACGGCCAACCCCACGGCGATGGTGATCGTCGACTTCGTCAGCAACCATGTGCTGGACGCCAACGAGAGCTTCGGCCGCCTCACGGCCCGTCCGGCCACGTCGTACCTGGACCGCCCCGCCTACGAGTTGCCGCTCTGCCACGACCGCGCGCTGTGGGACGACACGCTGGCACGGCTGCGGAGCGGAGAGAAAATCTACGACCTCTCGCTGGCTTTTATCACTGAAGGGGGGCACCTCAAGCACGTCACGACCTCGTTCGAGCGCATTCAGACCGCCGACGCCGACCTGATCGTGATGATGATCCACGACGTGACCGAACAGCGGGCGGCCGAAGAAGCCCTGCGCCAAAGCGAAGCGCACTTCAAGTCGCTCATTCAGCAGGGTACCGACCTGATCACCGTGTTCGACGCCTCCGGCAAGCCACGCTACCAGAGCCCGTCGGTACGGAACAACCTCGGCTACACGCCCGAGGAGTTGATGGAGCGCGACTTGCTGACGCTGGTGTCGCCCGACACCCACCGGCGGCTGCGATCGGTGTTGGAAGAGGTGCTGACGTCGGCCGGCAGGCCGATAGCCTTTGAGCTGGAAATCCGCCACAAAGAGGGCGGGTGGCGGCACTTCGAGGTAAAGGCGCACAACCTGCTGCACGACCCTGATGTGGCGGGTGTCGTGGTGAATCTGCGCGACGTGACCGACCGCCGCCAAGTGGAGCAGGCCCTGACGCAGTCGGAGAGCCGGCTGAAGGCGTTGTTCGAGACGACCGTGCAGGCGTTCGTGCTGCTGGACCACGATTACGTGATCCAGACGTTCAACAAGACCGCCCGGCAGATGCTCTACTCGCTGACGGGCCGCACGCCGACCGTGGAGGTTTCGCTACTCGATTACCTCGATGAAGAGTGGCGCGACGGCTTCCGGACCAGCTTCCGTGCCGCCCGCCTGGGTCGGTACATCTCCTTCGAGCGGTCTATCGACACGCCTTTCGGCAACAAAGCTTGGTTTGAGATCAGCTTCCTGCCGGTGTACAACGACGCCGGCACCATCACGGGGGTTTGCTTCACGGCGCTCGACATTCAGGACCGTAAGAACACCGAGCTGGCCCTGGCCGAGAGCGAGGCGCGCTTCCGCTCGCTGGCGCAGAACGCCTCCGACATCATCACGGTCATCGACGCGAGCGGCTACGTGAACTACACCAGCGAGTCGACCGAGCGCTCGCTGGGCTACGACACCACGCAGCTTCTGAGCCACCGCTGGGCCAACTACATTCACCCCGACGACCGGGAGCGCTTCGTGGAGATGATCGACACGCTGCGGGAGCAGAAGCGCCCCCCCACGGTGGAGTACCGCTTCCAGCGGGCCGACGGCACGTACGCCGTCATCGAGTCGGTGGTCAGCGACCTGCTCGACATCGAAGCGGTGAGCGGCATCGTGCTCAATTCGCGCGACGTGACCGAGCGGCGGGGCAACGAAGAGAACCTGCGGCTGCTGCGACGAGCCATCGACACGAGCCAGAACGGCATCCTGATCACCGAGGCGCAAGGCGCGCGACAGGTAATCTATGCCAACGCGGTATTCGCCGACGCCGACGCCGACGCCGGCGGTGGCGACCTGGCGACGCTACTGCGCCCGTTCGTGCAGGAAAAAGCTTGGGAGGGCGTGATGGCGCAGATCAACCGGTCCCTCGACCAGCGGCGCGAGACCAAGTTGCTCTTCTCGAAGACCGACTCCTATCAACGCAAGCGCTGGCAAGAGTTTTACCTTACGCCGGTACACAACTCTTACGGGGCCACAACGCACTACATCGGCGTGCTGAACGACGTGACGGACCGGAAGCTGGCCGAAGACGTGCTGCACAACATCGTCCGCAGCGTGTCGGGCTCCACCGGCGAGCAGTTCTTCTACTCGTTGGTCGAGAACCTGGCCACCTACCTCAGTGTCCACACCTCGGTGATCGGCGAGTTCGTCGAGGCGGAGGGCAAGACGCACGTCCGCACCATCGCACGCTTTCGCCTCGGCGAGCACAAGGACAACATCACCTTCGATGTGCCGCAGGACTTCACCGATCGTATCATCAAGGAGGGCTTCGTGCACCACCGCGAGCGCGACATGAGCGCCCCCCGGATGCCGGGCGACACGCGGATGCTGATGGGGAGTTGCCTGTACGACAACCAGCACCGGCCCGTGGGGGTGCTCTACATCGCCCACAAGCAGTCGGTATTCAACGAACAGATCGCCGAGTCGACGCTCCGCCTCTTCTCGCTGCGGGCGGCCGCCGAGCTGGACCGCCTCGCCACGACCCGCGCCCTGAGCGTAAGTCAGGCCAATCTAAGCGCCGTGATCGGTAACACCACCGACAGCGTGTGGGCCATCAACCGGGCGTACGAGGTGATCGTGTGCAACACCGTGGCGGCACGCTTCTTCGCCACGCCCGGCGGGCCGGAAGAACCCCTCCGGGTGGGCGACGACGCGCTGGCGAAGGCCGGGCCGGAGGTGGCCTTCTGGCAGGAGCTGTACGACCGGGCCTTCGACGGCGAACGGCTCTCGATCGACCTGAGCGTAACCAATCAGACGCACGAAGTCGCCTACAGCTACGAAATCTCTTTCTACCCCATCGTCGAACAGGAAGAGGTGATGGGCGTGAGCGTCTTCGCTAAGGACATCACCAAGCGGAAGCAGGCCGAAGACGAGCTGCGTGCCAGCGAAGCCAACCTGTCGGCGCTGATCGAAAACACCGACGACATCATCTGCTCGATGGACCGCAACCTGCGCGTGATGACGAGCAACGCGGCCTTTAAGCGAGTGATTGAGCGCGGCTTCGGCGCTTCGATAGACGTGGGCGATACGCTCAGCGAAAAGCTGCCGGAGGTGTACGTCAACAGTTGGAGTCGCCTCTACGAACGGGCCATGGCAGAGGGCACGCTGAAGAAAGAGCTGCACTACGACCTACAACCCGACCCGGTCGATCTGGAGGTATCGCTGACGCCCATCCTGACGCAGGAGGGCGAGGTGAACGGCCTGACGGTGTTCGGGCGCGACATCACCCAGCGCAAGATCTGGGAGGACGAGCTGCGGCGCACCAACTTCGAGCTCGACAGCTTTGTCTACCGCGCCTCGCACGACCTGCGCGCCCCGCTGCGGTCGCTGCTCGGGCTGGTGCACATCTCACGCATTGAGGAGGACGCCGACGCCCGGCTGCGCTACCTCGCCCTGATGGAGAAGAGCGTCAACAAGCTCGACTCGTTCATCATCGACCTGACCAACTTCTCGCGCAACTCCCGGCTGGAGATCAAACGTGCACCGATCGACTTTCAGGAGATGGTCGACGAGTGCACCGAGAACCTGCGCTACATGGACCACGCCGCCCGCATCGACGCGAACATCGTTATCGAGGGGGAGACTGCTTTTTACTCAGACCCGACTCGGATCAGCGTGGTGATGCAAAACCTGATCTCGAACGCCATCAAGTACCAGCGGCTCGACGTTGACCGCTCGTGGGTAGAGATCTGCGTGCGCATCGACCCAGAGGCCGCCGAAGTTATGATCGAAGACAACGGCAAAGGCATCGCACCGGCGCATCTGAAGCACATCTTCGAGATGTTTTACCGGGCTTCCGAAGATTCGTACGGCTCCGGACTGGGGCTTTACATCACCAAGCAGGTCATCGAAAAGCTGCGCGGTACCATCGACGTCACGTCTACCCCGGGGCAGGGCACCCGGTTCCACATCCGCATCCCGAACCTGCCTGAAGAGGCGTGACCTACACTCCGCACAATCCCGATTTCGTCCAGACGATCCGCCGGCGGTTGCGGGGGCAGCACTTCATGCATCTGGTGGGCTTCGACCTATCTACCATTGAGGCGGGTCGGACCGCAGGCGAGCTTCCGTTGAGTGAGCAACACCGACAGCAGTTCGGCTACGTGCACGGTGGCGTGATTGCCACCCTGTGCGACGTGGTGGCCGGCTTTGCGGCCTACTCGCTGGTGCCGCCCGGCCGGGGCGTGGTCACGGCCGAGCTCAAAGTGTCTTACTTCCGACCGGGGCGCGGCGAGCGCCTCCGGGCCGTGGGGTGGGTCGTGAAGCCCGGCCGGCAGGTGCACTTCTGCGAGGCGGAGGTCTGGGCCCTCGACGGCGAGCAGGAAGTACTCATCGCGAAGGCCACCACGACGATGGCCGTCGTGGTGCGCCCGGCGGACGGGTAACCGGCAGCCTCTTACACCTTCATCTTTTCGGTGACCTCGGCGTCCACGGGCGGGCGCTCCATCTTGCAGTGCTCAATGCCTGCCTCGGTGAACTGCTCACCGACCGACTCGAACCCGAACTTACGGTAGAGGGCCACGGCGGGCAGTTGCGCGTGTAGGTAGATCTTCTTCCCCGGTCCCAGGGGGTGATGTTTCAGGTCTTTCAGGATGGCCTCGACCAGCGCCGTACCCACGCCCCGGTGGCGGAAGTTGGCGTCGACGGCGAAGCGTTCCAGCTTAATGCCGTAGTCGGTGACCCGCCAGCGCGCCGTGCCGCAAGGCGTATGGACGGCGTCGACGGCTAGGTAGTGGTTCGAAGTGCCCTCGTGCTGGTCGTACTCTTCACGGTGGGGCACCTTCTGTTCTTCCACGAACACGCGGCGGCGGATCAACATCGCGGTTTGGAGGTCGATCGCATCGGTAATGCGCTTAACGAAGATCATCCGGCGGGCGGGGTTAAATGAGCAAAGCGGGCGTCGGACGTGGTGGGTACCGCAAAGGAAACCGGTACCCGCCGGTTTTCCTAGTTAACGGAGGTCCGTTTAAAACTTGTAGCC
>JBARYS010000070.1:0-2180 GCA_049648155.1 Catalinimonas sp.
GGAAGGCGGTGTCGAGGCGGTCGTTGAAAACGTATTTGGCGACTTCGGCCACGCCGTCGGTGTAGAGCATGTCGATGTTGCCCACGCCGCCGCCCACCACGATCACGTCGGGGTCGAACACGTTGATGATCTGCGAGGCGGCTTTGCCGAAGAACTGCACGAGCCGCTGGATGGTGGCCGTAGCGTAGGGGTCGACGCGCCGGTGGAAGCGCTGATAGATTTCGGGGAGGGGCACCGTTTTGCCGCTTAGCTCGGCGTAGTAGCGCTCCAGCGCCTTCCCCGAGATGATGGTCTCGATGCAGCCCACCTTACCACAGTAGCAGGGCCCGCCGGAGGCGTCGAGGACGTTGTGTCCCCACTCGCCCGCAATGCCGTGGTGCCCCTGAATGAGCTGCCCGCCGATGACCACGCCGCCGCCCACGCCGGTGCCGAGAATCATTCCGAAGACGGTCTCTTTGTAGCCTTTATGAGCCGCCGCTGCCCCCAGCCGTGCCTCGGCAAGGGCGAAGCAGTTGGCGTCGTTGGCGATCACCACGGGCACACCGAGCGTACGTGACAGGTCTGCGCGAAAGGACTTGCCGTTCAGGACGGTGGTGTTGCTGTTTTTGAGCGTCTGCGTGTGTGGGTCGAGCGCGCCGGGCGTCCCGATGCCGACGGCCGTGGGCGTCTGCTTCGTCTCGCGGATCAAATTCAACACCAGGCGGTCGATCTGTCGCAGGATGTGCTCGTACCCCTTGTTGGCCTCGGTGGGTACCCGCAGGCGGCCCAGCACCCGTGGTTCTACTTCGTCGCTGAGCACAACACCTTCCACCTTGGTGCCCCCCAGATCAATCCCCCAAAATGTCTCCATAAGCGTTCGCTAGGCCCGTTGACGGCAATTGTTTCCTCACTTACGCGCGCGCAGCCGGTTGGTTGATAGGTTGCCCGACCGGTTGGTCTTTTAGTCGTCTGTCCGGATCGCTGGTTTGCCGGCGGTTGTCGCCCCAACGGGGGCTACTCAGCAACCCGGCAACCAAGCGACCGATACCTTTGGGGTCTACCCTCTCCCACCCCGCCCATGATCTTGTCCGGCAAGGCAATCGAAAGCCGTCTGAACGAATCCATCTTCATCGATCCGTTCCGTCCCGAGCAGCTTAACCCGAACAGCTACAACCTGCGGCTGCACGACCGTCTGCTGGTTTACGAGACGGACGAGCTGGACATGAAGCGGCCCAACGCCGCCCGTGAGATCACCATTCCGCCCGAAGGGTTGCTGCTGAAGAAGGACCGCCTCTACCTGGGCCGCACGGTCGAACACACGCGCACCGAGGGGCTGGTGCCGATGCTGGAGGGGCGCTCGTCGGTGGGGCGGCTGGGGATGTTCGTGCACGTCACGGCGGGCTTCGGCGACGTGGGCTTCGCCGGGTACTGGACGCTCGAAATCTTCTGCGTACAGCCCATCCGCATCTACGCGGGCATCGAGATCTGTCAGATCTACTACCACTCCATCGAGGGCGACTGGGAACCGTACCGCAGCGGCAAGTATCAGAACAACGAGGGCATCCAGCCCAGCATGCTCTACAAGGACTTTGAGTAGCACGCCGGAGCTGCTGTTTGTCTACGGCACGCTGATGCGCGCCTTCGAAGGGCCATACGGCGACCTGCTCCACAAGCGGGCCACCTTCCTGGGCACCGGACGGCTGCCGGGTCGCCTCTATCGTGTTGCTTGGTATCCGGGGGCCGTGTACGACCCCACCACCACCACCTCGGTCCACGGCGAGCTCTACCGGCTGCCCCACGATGGGGGCATACTGCTGCGCACCCTTGATCGATACGAAGGCGGCGAATACGAACGTCGACACTGCCCGGTGCTACGCTCCGACGGCGATACGGTCACGGCCCTGACGTACCTCTACGTGGCTTCGACGGCGGGCCTGGCCACGTACCCGGACGGACGCTTCGTCCCGGAAGAGCCTTAGCGGTCTAGTATAAGAGCAGTAGCGGATTTCAAGGCGATTACCTGTCCGCCACCACAAAAGTTTATTAAATGCACAGACCTTGATTTTACCACTCTACCCGCTATTGCTTTTATACAATGTTGGCACACGTTTTTTTATTTCCATTTGAGTTCAGAAAGCAGGTTTTGAATCCACTTTTTCACTTCTTCTTTTGAATTAATCTCGATAGCTGTCAGAATTAAA
>JBARYS010000071.1:0-6314 GCA_049648155.1 Catalinimonas sp.
GTCCTGCAGATGTCGGCTGTAGTCGAAGGGCAACTGCGGGCGGGCGTGACGGCGCTGGACCTGCTGCGCGGCCTGCTGCCGGGCGGCTCGATCACGGGTGCGCCGAAGTACCGCACGCGGCAGATCATCGACGCCCTCGAAGGGCGGCCGCGCGGCGTCTACACCGGGGCCATCGGCTACCTCTCGGCCGACGGCGCGGCCGGCTTTAACGTGGCCATCCGCACCATGACACACCACCGCCGCACGGGCGAGGTGCGCTTCGGGGCGGGCGGGGCCGTCGTGGCCGACTCCGTGGCCGCCGACGAGTGGGACGAGGTGCTGACCAAGGCTTACCCGCTGCACCGCGCTCTGACGCTGGCCGAGGCGCACCTGCGGGGAGCCGTGCGGACGCCGGGCGTCACTTTTTGATCAGCACGAACGCCGACAGGGCGATCATCAGCAGGATGGAGCCGTTGGCGACCAGCCGCACCCAGTTGCGCCAGTCGCGGCGGACGAGCGCGTTGCCCGAGGTGGCGATCTGGTCGTAGAAGTCGTCGCGGCGGTTGGCTTGGATGATGGCGTTGCGCTGGCTGTCGCCGGTCACGGCCACACGCACCTCCGAGCGCAGCGTGTCGTAGCGCACACGCTTGGGGTCGAAGTAGATCCATTCGAACAGCTCGCCGAGGTCGTAACGGCCCGCCTCGTTGGGCACGGCGAAGAAGTTGAACGCTTTGCTGCCCTCCACCCGCGCGTTGGCGCGGCGGATGTTCTGATCGGCCGAGGGGGGGTAGATGTCGAACGCCTCGCTCGCCGGCGGGGTGGGGGGCGTGATGGCCGAGATATTGCCCTCGCCCGTAATCTTGAAGGTGTAGTCGAAGCTCTCGCCGGTGGTGAGCGCCGTGTCGGCAATCTGTTCTTTAAGACTAAACGAGCCGACCGCCACCCGGTCGCGGCGGGGGTGCGGCGGCAGCTCGCGCACGCCTACGATCTTCGGGCTGGTGTAAAACATTTTGAAGTCCTCACGGCGGTTGCGGCCGAAGAACGACGGGTTGCGGGCCACCTCGTACTTGATCATCTTCAGCCCGATGGAGGGAAACTGGATCGGCTCGGCGTTGAGCGGGTAGAACGTAGCTTGGTAGATCTTAAACTGTCGGTACGAGCGGCCGTTCAGCGTGATCGGCCGCGGCTGAATCGCCTCGATATTGAAGTTCTCCTCCCAACAGTTGGCGGGCCGCAGCTTCTTCAGGATGCCGCCCAGTTGCTGCCCCAGTTCGTGGAAGCGCATGTCGGCCTGGTTGGTCTCGGCCACGTAGAAGGCGAGCGTGACGGTGAAGCCCTCGCCGACGTAGACCGTGTCGTCCGGCACGCTCAACGCCAGAAATGCCTCCTCTTCGACCTCCACGTAGTCGCGTGGCTTGTCGCGGCCGAACAGGTCCTCGAACGGGTCGAAGCCGAACGGACTCTGCCGCCGCTGGGCCTGCGCGGGCGGCCCGACCTTGATCGTCGCGCCCGGCGAGCCGTAGGTATTGCCGTTCACGGCCATCTCGAAGGGGGGCAGCCGGAAAGTGCCCTCGCGCTCGGGCACGTAGTTCTGCGTGATGCTCTGCGTGGACGAGATCTTCCCCCCGGCCATGTTGGTAGAGGTCGACGACGAGGTGCCCGCCTTCGAGAAGCCCTCGATGGTGGGGAAGCGCCCGTAGCCGCGCAGGTCGTCGTCGCGTATGGTCACGGTGATGGTGAAGGCCTCGTTGAGGGCGATCTCACGCTTGCCCAGTTTAATCTCGGCGTCTTGCGCGAACCCTACGCGCACTAAAGCGCTGAGGATGAGTAAGATTACGTAGTGCAGCCTGCGCATACGGAGTGGTTTAGCACGTTCGGGTCGTTTCGGCGAATTAACGGCAAGTTAACGCCGCTGGTACACGAAAGCGGTACGGGGGCCGTTATGGGGGCGGTCGGGCGGAGCAAGCGATGGGCGGAAGCGCCGAAGAATCGTTCGTAAGTTTCCGAAAAGTTACGTCCGAGCGTTGCGACTTGCCCGTTCAGGGAAATTATCCTAATTTAGCTGAGTCCTCACAAACCTAACTCCTGATTATTATGATGCGATCACTGCTGGACTACGCGAAGCTCATTCTTCAGAAGGTTAGCTTCGACAAAAACCTCTTCGAGAAAGAACTCCGTAAGTCAATCGCCCGGCTGGTGCCCAACGAAATTGAGGACCTTCGCGCCTGGTGCTACGACCAGTTCAGCCACGTGCATCACCTGGTGCTCGACCGCGCCTTTGCCGCTTATCTCCGGTAAACCTAACCAAGTCAACTACTTAGCCTCCTCGTCGCCCGCCGACGGGGAGGCTTTTTTTTGCACGAAGGCCACGTTGCGCCGCAGCCCCGCCAGCTTGGTGCGCTTCACCGCCGAGCGGCGGAAAACCTCGCGGAAAACGTCCTCGGTGATCTCCTCCCAGTCAGTTTTGTTTAACGTACGCAATTTCGGGTGCGGCTCGAAAGCGGGCTCCCGGTGGGGGCGGGCGAAGCGGTTCCAGGGGCACACGTCCTGGCAGATGTCACACCCAAAAATCCAATCCTCGAACTGTCCGCGCACCTCTTCGGGGATCTGCTCCTTCAGCTCGATGGTATAGTAAGAGATGCAGCGGCTGCCGTCGACCACGTACGGCTCGGGGATGGCCGCCGTGGGGCAGGCGTCGACGCAGCGCGTGCAGGTGCCGCAGTAGTCGCGCACGCCCGCGTCGGCCACCAGGTCGAGGTCCAGAATCAGCTCGGCGATGAAGAAGAAGCTGCCCGCCTCGCGGTTCAGCAGGTTGCTGTTCTTGCCGATCCACCCCAGCCCGGCGCGCTGCGCCCAGGCCTTGTCCATGACCGGCGCGGAGTCGACGAACGCCCGCCCGGCCACCTCGCCGATCTCTTCGCCGACGAACGCCAGCAGCTCGCGCAGTTTGCGCTTCAGCACGAAGTGGTAGTCCTCACCGTAGGCGTACTTGGCGACCTTGTAGTTGTTCTCTTCCGGCAGCGGCTCGGTGGGCGTGTAGTTGTAGAGCAGCGACACCACCGACCGCGCGCCCTCCACCAGCTTGCGCGGGTCGAGGCGCTTGTCGAAGTGGTTCGCCATCCAGGCCATCTCGCCGTGCATGTTCTGCCGCAGCCACCCTTCCAGCCGGGGGGCTTCCTCCTCCAGAAAGGTCGCCTCGGCCACACCGCACGCCCCGAAGCCGAGCTCAGCGGCACGCTGCTTGATCCGGCGGGTCCACTGGGCCCTGAGTGCGTCGTGTGTCATACTAAAAAGGGTTAGGACTTACGATCTGTTTCCAAAAACAACAAACGAACACCTGCGAGGTCTCGTTGGACGTCGCCGGCGAGACCTCGCAGATGTGTCACTGCCGAGACCTCGTAAGTCCTGAGGGTAATCAGGCGAGGCACCGCGACCGCCCGCGCAAAGGTACCCCGGCGCTGCGCCGACGCTTTTTTTAGGAAGATCGATCACAAATCAGCCACTACGCGGTTAGTAACCTGTGTCGGCACACGGACCAGGATGAACTGAATTACCTTCGTGAACCGTTGCCTGCTCTGCCTTCTCTACCCATCCAGCCTTCCCATCTATGACGATGTCCGTCTCTGCCGCCACCAGCGCGCTCACGGCGCGATACCGCGCGGTACGTGACCTTACGGTCGCCATCTGCAAGCCCCTGCGTCCTGAAGACCACGTGGTGCAGCCCGTGGTCGACGTCAGCCCGCCCAAGTGGCACCTGGCGCACACCACCTGGTTTTTCGAGACCTTTTTGTTGCAGCCGCACCTGCCGGGCTACCGGCTCTTTCACCCCGACTACGGCTACTTCTTCAACAGCTACTACGAGAGCGTGGGTACGCGCGTGCTGCGCGCCGACCGGGGCAACATGACGCGCCCCACCACCGAGGAGATCATGCGGTACCGTGCACACGTGGACGCGGCCATGGCGGCGCTGCTGGACGGCGACGACCTGCCGGAATCGGCGCACTACGTGCTGGAAGTGGGCTTTCAGCACGAGCAACAACATCAGGAGCTGCTCGTCACCGACCTGAAGTGGATTCTGGGCCACAACCCGCTCTTTCCCGTCTACACCGAGACGCCCGCCGCCCCCGCGACGGCGGCAGCTCCGGTCGAGTGGTTGCCGGTGGCGGAGGGGCTGCACGAGGTCGGCCACACCGGCGGCGACTTCTGCTTCGACAATGAGCTGGGGGCGCACCGCGTCTTTCTGCCCGCCTTCCGCATCCAGAGCCGCCCCGTAACCAACGCCGAGTACGCCGCTTTCGTGGCCGCCGGGGGCTACGAGCGGTTCGACTACTGGCTAGCCGAAGGGTGGGAGTGGGTGAAGCAAAGCGGCACGCGCGCGCCGCTCTACTGGCACGAGGTCGACGGTGCGTGGCACCACTACACGCTCGGCGGCGGGCTGCAACCCGTGGACCCGCACGCGCCCGTGACGCACGTGAGCTACTTCGAGGCCGAGGCTTACGCGCGCTTCCGGGGGCGGCGGCTGCCTACCGAGTTCGAGTGGGAGGTGGCTTGCCGCACGCACGCCCCTGCGCCGCCCGAGGGGGCCAACTTCGTCGACACGGGGGCCTTCCACCCTCGGGCGGGGCGCACGCGGCAGTTTTACGGCGACGTTTGGGAGTGGACGGGCAGCGCTTACCTGCCGTACCCGGGCTTTCAACCGGCCAACGGTGCCCTGGGCGAGTACAACGGCAAGTTTATGGTGAGCCAGATGGTGCTGCGCGGTGGCTCCTGCGCCACCTCACGCGACCACATTCGACCTACCTACCGCAACTTTTTTCATCCGGACAAGCGGTGGCAGTTCACCGGCATCCGCCTGGCCGAACACGTTTAGATATGTCTGAAACCATTACTGAGAAAACCACTTTTGAGGCCGACGTACGGCGGGGGCTGACTACCCATCCCAAGTCGATCTCTTCGCGCTACTTCTACGACGCCGCCGGCGACCGCCTCTTTCAGCGTATCATGGCCGCGCCCGAGTATTACCCGACCGACTGCGAGCTGGAGATTTTTCAGACGCACGCCGGGGCCTTCCTGGAGCTGTTCGGCGGCACGGCGCGGCCGTTCGACCTGGTGGAGTTCGGGGCCGGCGACGGCACGAAGACCAAGGTGCTGCTCGAACACTTCCTGCGGGCGGGTGCGCGGTTCCGCTACCAGCCCATCGACATCTCGGCGAACGCCGTGCGGGGCCTGACCGACGACCTGCGGCGGCAGTTTCCGGACCTACGGGTGGAGGGCATCTGCGACGAGTACTTCGCCGGGCTGCGGACCATCGGCGCGCGTACCGACGCGCGCAAGGTGATGCTGTTTTTGGGCTCGAACATCGGCAACTTCAGCGCCGGCGAGGCCCACGACTTTCTGACCCAGATGCGTCGGAGTGCCGCGCCGGGCGACCTGCTGATGATCGGCATGGACCTGAAAAAAGACCCGGCGGTGGTGCTGGCGGCCTACAACGACGCGGCGGGCGTGACGCGCGACTTCAACCTGAACCTGCTGGCGCGCATCAACCGCGAGTTGGGTGGGCACTTCGACCTGGACGCGTTCATGCACTGGCCCACCTACAACCCCGCCACCGGCGAGGCCCGCAGCTACCTGGTCAGCAAACGGGCGCAGCGCGTGCGCATCGACAAGCTTGCGCTGGAGGTAGACTTCGACGCCTGGGAGCCGATCTACACGGAAAAGTCGCAGAAGTACGCCCCCCGCGAGGCGGAAGCCATGGCCGAGGCGGCCGGCTTCCGCGTGCGGCGGCACTTTTTCGACCGGCGGCGCTACTTCGTCGACTCGGTCTGGGAGGTTGTCACGTAGGGGTTCTCCTCTTCGGAGGCGAGCGGCTCGACCACACCCTCGCCGGTGGGGGTGGAGACGATCGCGGCCCCGGCGGGCGTAACGTCCACACTCGGGGCGGCGTCGAAGTGGCCGTGCTCGCCGGCGTCGTAGGTGCTGCCCGTCATGATCGACTTGGCGATCTGCACAAACTGCTTCATCTTGCTGGCCTCGGCGTCCCAGTACTCACCCTGGAGGATTTTGACCTTCAGCAGCGCCAGGTCGGCGTCTTCGAGCCCCTCGGGAAACCAGGCCTTCAGCACGGGGTTCCAGAGCTCCTTCATCTTCTCGCGGTCGTGGACCAGCTCGGCGCGGCCCGAGATCGAGACGTACTTGTGCTTGCCGGGCAGCGAATAGCTGAGGTTGATGTTGCGCTCGTTCAAAATCTCGGACACCTTGTCGGAGTATTCGTTGGTGAAAAACCAGAGGTTAGCCTCGGCATCGATCAGGCGGGTCGCCATCGGGCGGCTGCGCAG
>JBARYS010000072.1:0-9529 GCA_049648155.1 Catalinimonas sp.
GTGCTCAGGCAGTTGCGAGTAGCCCGTGGGCGTGTCGAGCGTCATGTCTCCCGCCGCGTCGACCGTTCCGCTCCGGAATTCGATGGACGAGAGGTGCCCCTCGCCGGTGGCCCGCAAGCTCATGATGAACCGCAAACTGCCCTCGGCTACGCCCGTCTGGTCGGGGTGCGGCACGATGGACGGGTTGAATAGGGCCACCGCCTGGTTCGAATACTCCTTCGAGAAGTAAGCGCCCAGTAGCCGCCGGCGGTCGTCGGTGGCCGGCCCAACGCCCGCGTACTGCCGGATGGCGCGTGCGTAGTGCTCTTCGATCATCTCTTCGAAGTGCGTGTGGCGGTGCTGGAAGCGCGCGTAAACCTCGGCGAGCAGCCGTTGCACCTCTTCGTCCGACAGCGCGGCCACGTCGTCGATCAACTGATAAATACGGCCCTCGTTCGAGAGCACCAAGTAGGTCAGGATCACACGGCGGGGGTCCTGCGCGAGGCGCAGGGGCAAACGGGTCACTTCCATACGGAGGGGGGTTGGTTGCGCCGAACCGGCAGATTCAGCTTCGGGGGTTGCTTACGGTAAATCCGGTGCGGGGGGTTTTGTTCGGGACGTACGCCGGCCAAGGGGGTAATTATTTCGCAAGATGGACGGTTGCGACGAGATTGCCGCCGTACTTTCCGGAGTGAAACAGTCATCAGCCGCGATGCTCTACACTCTCGTGATCGCCCGCGACTATTAAACATCAAGAGTCCGTTCGACGATCTGGACTCGTAACACTTACGATGGGTGCATTTTACGGTTTTGCGCCCAGACTGACAAAGGCTGAAGGAACGCCGCTCACAGACCGTGGAGGTATTTTCTAAACAACCGCGAAACCGTCAGATGCACCACAAGGAAGGGTTGGGGGAAGGGTGGACGAGCCGGAGAGCATAATGACTTTATAAGCCGGCCGGTGCTCAACTCGGGCCGTTTTCTACAATATTAATAAGTGCTGAACTTGAAGCATGTAATACGATGATAACAAAGAGAATCTTGCCTTTGGGTTTACTATTGTTTGTCGTCCAATTGTCGTTCGGGCAAACATCTATAAATACTTTCCAAAACCCGGTACTAAAAGGATTTTATCCTGATCCCAGTGTCTGTCGGGTTGGAGAAGATTATTATTTGGCTACCAGCAGTTTTGAGTACTTTCCCGGGGTGCCCGTCTTTCAAAGCAAAGACTTGGTTAATTGGAGACAAATAGGACACTGCTTAACTCGGAAAAGTCAAGTTGACTTAACGCAAACTATGACTTCCGATGGGGTTTGGGCACCAACCCTACGGCATCATGAGGGGACTTTTTACATGGTTGCTTCAAAAGTGACTCGTTCGCCCTGGAACCCCATAAACTTTTATGTCACAGCAATTAACCCGGCCGGTCCTTGGTCTGAGCCGGTTGTTGTTGAACAGGGTGCCGAGATAGGAATCGACCCTGATCTATTCTTCGACGATGACGGCAAGGTGTATTATCTGCGTAACGATTCGAGAGGAATTGTTATTGCTGAAATTGATATTCTGACCGGGAAGCTAATGTCTCCTTTCCGTGCCGTCTGGGCTGGAACCGGAGCACCTTATCCAGAAGCCCCCCACATACACAAAAGAGAAGGATACTATTATCTAATTATAGCGGAGGGAGGCACTGGCCCTTATCAGAGAGAATCTGTCGCTAGAAGCGAGAATATCATGGAAGGATACAAAGCGTACGCTCACAATCCAATACTAAATCATACCATGCGAGCAAACCACGTAATACAGTGTACGGGGCATGCAGATTTTGTTCAGACCCCGGAAGGCGAATGGTGGGCCTTCTTTCTAGGAAAGAGGAGCACTTATTTTGAAGGATTTAATTCAGTGCTTGGGAGAGAAGTATTTATGGCGCCGGTAACATGGACAAGTGACGACTGGCCGATAATTGGTAGTGGTGGTTTTGTTGAAGAAGAGATGAAAGCTCCTAATATCAAATCATATGAGTGGGAAGATACGCCCTCAAGAGATGAATTTAACGCTCCTGAGCTGGGTCTTCAGTGGAATTATCTTAGAAATCCAGTCGAAAACAACTATACCCTATCAAAAGAGAAGGGCAAGTTGATTCTTATGGGCTCAAGTTTAAATCTCAGCGATGGAATGAGCCCTACGTTTGTTGGTAGACGACAGCAGCATTTCAATTGTGAAGCAACCGTTCAATTGGCCTTTGATACGCATGTTGAGAATGAGGAGGCGGGTTTAAGTATTTTTATGGACAAAGACCATCATTATGAGATTTTTTTAACCTTCAGGGACAAAAAAAGAGTTATTGCCGTACGTCGAACGATAGGTTCCTTGAGTTCAGTAACTAAGTACAATGTTATTGATGGTTACAGCGCTGAACTACGTATCGTAGCCGGCACCAAAAGTTATGAATTGCAATATAAAGCCGGTGATTCATTTGTTGCCCTTGACTCCGGGGAAACTAAATATCTGGAAGCCCCTCAGTATACGGGAGCTTATTTTGGTATGTATGCGACAGGGAATGGAGAAGACTGCAAAACCGATGCTGTCTTTGATTGGTTTGAGTACAAAGAAGTAAAATAGCGTTGATGTTGAAGTGCTGCGCGCAACACCCTGTATACGGCATCATCAAATAGACTTGTAAGCACCTCCCATCAATGCCCTACAAAGGCTCGACGGCGACGCGTCCGTAGTCCTTATAAGGGTTATCAATGAGATAATGATGCTATCGTTGCGCCCGTGCTGCATGGGCCTGTCCGGCCGGATGGAGCGTATCACCACGATGCCTTTCTAGGGCACACTGCCGTAGGAAGTCACTGATGAACCTGGAGCCGTTGCCGCAGCGGTGCAAGCCGGACGCCGTGATACATCACTCAGTGCCCAAGTTTGCTCACTCATAGTCTCAAAAAAGCCCGCCAAGCACAATCCTCAGCGGGCTTTCGATGATTCCGGAAGCATCAGCGGGCTATATGTCGACGCGACCTAACCCCGGCGGCGGTGCCTCGATCCGGCCGACGATCCGCTCCCGGCCCCCCTGCCGTTCGGGCCTTGCAACCCCGAGCCTAAACCAACTTCTTGTATCGGATCCGGTGCGGCTCTGCGTCTCCCTGACGCTGCTTGCGGGCCTCTTCGTAGTCCGAATAATTGCCTTCGAAGAAAGTCACCTGCGAATCGCCTTCGAAGGCTAAAATGTGCGTGGCCACGCGGTCTAGGAACCAGCGGTCGTGCGAGATGATAACCGCGCTGCCGCCGAAGTTTTCGATGGCCTCTTCGAGCGCGCGCAGCGTGTTCACGTCCAAGTCGTTGGTGGGCTCATCGAGCAGGATCAGGTTTGCGCCCTGCTTGAGCATCATGGCCAGGTGCACGCGGTTGCGCTCGCCGCCCGAGAGCACGCCCACCTTCTTCTCCTGATCAGCTCCTGAGAAGTTGAACTTACTCACGTAGGCGCGGGCGTTCACCATGCGGCCACCGAGCATAATGTGCTCCGTGCCGCCCGAAATCGTCTCGAATACCGTCTTAGTGGGGTCGAGGATGTCGTGGCCCTGGTCGACGTAGGCCAGGTCGACCGTCGAGCCGATTTGGAACGCGCCGGTGTCGGGCGTCTCCTGCCCCACGATCATGCGGAACAGCGTGGTCTTGCCCGCCCCGTTCGGCCCCACCACGCCCAAGATGCCGCCGGGGGGCAGCGTGAAATTGACGTGCTCGAAGAGCAGCCGCTCGCCGTAGGCCTTGGCGACCTCGTCGGCGGTGATGACCTGCCCGCCCAACCGCTGTCCGGGCGGGATGAAGAGCTCCAGCTTCTCCTCGCGCTGACGTGCCTCCTCACCGACCATCTTCTCGTAGGCGCTCAGGCGGGCCTTCGACTTCGCCTGCCGGGCCTTCGGGGCCATGCGCACCCACTCCAACTCGCGCTCCAGCGTCTTCTGGCGCTTGCTTTCCTGCTTCTCCTCTTGCGCCAAACGGTTCTTCTTCTGCTCCAGCCACGACGAGTAGTTACCTTTCCAAGGGATGCCCTCGCCGCGGTCCAGCTCCAGAATCCAGCCCGCCACGTTGTCGAGGAAGTAGCGGTCGTGCGTCACGGCGATCACCGTGCCTTTGTACTGCTTGAGGTGCTGCTCGAGCCAGTGCACCGACGAGGCGTCGAGGTGGTTCGTGGGCTCGTCGAGCAGCAGCACGTCGGGCTCGCGCAGCAGCAGGCGGCAAAGGGCCACGCGGCGCTTCTCACCGCCCGAAAGCGGGCCGATCTTGGTGTCGGCGGGAGGGCAGCGCAGGGCATCCATCGCCTTTTCGAGCTTCACGTCCAGGTTCCAGGCGTCGTGGTGTTCGAGCTTCTCCTGCACCTGCGCCTGGCGGGCCATGAGCTTGTCGAAGTCGGCGTCCGGCTCGGCAAACCTCAAGTTGATGTCCTCAAACTCCTTCAGGTAGTCGACCACCTCCTGCACACCCTCTTCGACGACCTCCTTCACGGTCTTTTCGGGGTCGAGTTGGGGCTCCTGTTCGAGCATCCCCACGGTGTAGCCGGGCGAAAAGACAATCTCGCCCTGATACTCTTTGTCTTTCCCGGCGATAAGCCGCAGTAGCGACGACTTGCCCGAGCCGTTCAGGCCGATGACGCCGATCTTGGCCCCGTAGAAAAAGGAGAGGTAGATGTTCTTCAACACCTGCTTTTTGGGCGGATGGAGCTTGCTGACCCCCGCCATCGAAAAAATGATCTTCTCGTCGCTCATGTCGTTTGCGTATTTCGCGCAAAGGTAGCGGCTTTGCGGACCATAGTCCGTAGTCGACACCGGGCCGGATGCTTCTGGTCCATAGTCCACGGACCATCAGTCAGCACTGCTGATCTCGCCTGACCCCGATACGCGTAGGTTCTCCACGTTGGGCCGGCCCCGGTAGCGGACGTCGCCGGAGCCGGAGATGCGCGCGTCCAGGGTTTTAGTAACGTGCAGGTCCACGTTGCTCGACCCACTGATGCTCACCTTGGCCCGTTCGCTGACCAGGTCGAACGCGCTGATGTCGCCCGAGCCCGACACGCGAATCTCTTGCTTCCTGACGCGTCCGGCCAGATCCAGGTTGCCCGAGCCGGAGTTGCTGACCGAGAACTCGTCGGCTTCGATCGCGGTGAGCGTCATGTTGCCCGAGCCGCTGTTGCGCACCCGCACGTGGTCGCCGGTCAGCGCCGAGTGGCACGTGAAGTTGCCCGATCCCGACGACTCGACTTCATCAACCCGCTGATAGGTGACGTAGACCCGCACCCGGTCACTGTAGCTGCGCCGGTTGAACTTGTCACTTTCCCAGCCGAGGCGGAGCGCGCCGTCCTTAACTGCCACTTCCACCCGGCGGAGGGCTTCTTCGTTGCCTTCGACCCGCACAATGGGACGTTCGCCGCGCTCCATGATCACGTCAAAGTGGCTGCCGGCGCGCACGGCGTGGAAGTCGGTCAGGTCGTACGTTTTTTCTTGTGCCCAGGCGGCGCACGTGAGCAGCAGGGCGAGAAGGGAGAGGGTAATGCGTTTCATGGTGAGAGGGTTTCTGCTTGGAGATGCGGTGAGAAGTAAAAGGTTGCACGGCGCTTACCGGACGTTGAGACCATCCTGTACGTAGTGGCTCACGCCGTCCAGCGTGAAGAGCAGGGCCCGGTCGGCAGGCAGCGTGTCGGCCTCCATACCTTCGGCAATCAGGCAGCCTTGGGTGTCGTAGAGGCGGTGCAGCGTTTCAACCGGTCCCACTTCGTCGAGCAGGTAGTAGCGCACTCCGTCCGACGCGAACAAGAACGCCCCCGCGTCGGGCAGGGCCTCGGTGTCGGTGGTGGTCAGCAGCAGTGTCCCGGCGGCGTTGTAGACTTGGTGGGTGGTGCGGGCGGCCTGCGGTGCCTTGGCGGTGTCGGGATGGCCGTGGCCGGTGGCGTAGGCGTGGGCCGAAAAGAGTAGGGCGAAGGTGAAGAAGAGCGTTTTCATGATGACGTGTTTTTGAAGTTATGCTTGTGACTCGCTCTCTTAAAGTCCACTTGTGTGCCATAACTGCACAAACGCCTCTCAAGCGGCCTGAAGCCCTATTTTAGCCGCATCAAGTGTGCGAAAACGAACACATGGCGTGCGGTGGTGAACAGGGGCGTGTGCCGGATGCGGGGGCGTGGTCGCAACCGGTGTTCGTAACGATGACCCTCCGGGGCCAGAAATGGAGAGCCACCCGAGAGCCGACCACCCGGAACGTGTTTTTTTTTATGCGTAGGTAACTCCCCAAACTGTGACACGTTCAACGGTACATCAGCCTTTTTAAACTTAACCCCTAGTTATTATGCAAGACGGAAAATATAACAACGATCAGGACCGCAACCTGGACCTGAACATGAGCAACCGCGAGACCCTCGCCACCGACGTACGCAACACCGGTACCGGCATCGGCGGTGCTCCTAAAGACGATATGAAAACCACCGGTAACGCCTCCACGTCCGGCTACGCTACGTCGGCCGACGTGCTGAAGGACGAGTCGTACCGCACCGAGACCACTACGGTAGACGCAAACACTACCGACGGCACTTCGGGCGTGATGACGGTGATGTTCAACAACCCCGACCAAGCGGAGGATGCCTACCGCGCCATCAAGAACCAAGGCTACAAAGAAGAGGAGATCAGCGTGGTAATGTCGGAAGACACGCGCAAGACGCACTACCACGGCGACAGCACGCACAAGGAAGACCTAGGTAACAAGTCGCTCGAAGGAGCGGGTGCCGGGTCGGCCATCGGTGGTACCGTCGGTGCCATCGTCGGTGCCATCGCGGCCATTGGCACGTCGGTCGTGCTGCCGGGCATCGGTCTCGTCATAGCGGGTCCGCTGGCAGCCGGTCTGGCCGGTGCCGGAGCCGGTGGCTTGACCGGTGGCCTGATCGGTGCCCTGGCCGGAGCGGGCGTACCGAAAGACCGCGCCGAGATCTACGAGAGCGGCGTGAAGGACGGCGGCATTATGCTGAGCTTCCGCCCGCACAGCCGTGCGGACGCCGAGATGTTCGAGCGCAAGTTCACCGACCTACACGGTCAAAACATCCACTACTAGGCAACCTTTTTGCCGATAGAAAAGCCGACTCCAACTGGGGTCGGCTTTTTTGTGCCTTACCGCAAGGTGCCCTCAACGGCGTTGCGGTAGACTTCGGGCGCTTGGTAGATCGGCTCGGCCACGTCGGTCAGCACGTTGCCGATCAGGCTCACCCCGCCGGTACGCGTGCCGCTCAGGTGCAGAAAGCGGAGAGTCTGCTCGGTAGGTAAGCAGTTCGTGAGCAGCGCGCGTCGGCAGTCGTGCAGGCGTACCACGGCCAGCGCGTCGGCGGCGGAGCGGCGGTACACGTCACGCAGGTTCAGCCCTTCGGTGTGGTGGGCGGCCAGGGCGTGCCGCTCTTGGTCGGGTGCGGGAGGCGGTGCGTGCAGCGTCCGGAGACCATCTACGGACAGATCGACGGCGTGGGCCACCGTCACCCACGCCGGGCACATCGCGTAGGTCGTATCCTGCGGCGTGAGCGGTCCGCCCGCCTCGACAGTGGGGCGGCGGCGGGCGAGGTGCGGCGCGATGAACTCACCTTGGAACCTCAGACGCGACAGACTTACCCCCGCCAGAGGGCAGTCGGGCGATCCCTGTAACAACCACCCGTGGGCGCTCGCGGTGTAACAGTCGCGGAAGGCCACGTCGCGCACCGTGCCGGGAGCCTCCCCGGGGCGGGCGCGGGCGGCGTCCACACAGACCGGGAAGCCCGACGTCGCCGCACCGAAGTCGGCGGGCAAGTCTTCGAAGGTAATGCGGTCGGCGGTGAGATGGGCCACCGTGGTCCCGGCGTGCGGACGCACCCATAGGCCCGCCGTGGTGGTGCGCAGTGTCAGGTCGGCAAAGTGTACGGCCCGCCCGGCCGTGACGTACGCGCCGACTGCGGCTGCCCAGGTGCCGCCGCGCACGTCCACGTCGCGCCCGCCGTCGACGCGCAGTGCCGTGCCGTGCCCCTCGATCCGTACGTCGTGCAACGTGACGCCCTCGCAGCCGATCAGGGTGATCGCGGCGTGTTCCGCCCCCGCCGCGTCGATGGTCAGGCTTTCGAGGCGGACGTTCTCACAATTCTTGAGCACAATGAGTGGCCCGCGGCTTGCTTGCAGGTGCAGACCGCTCAGCGCGACGTTCCGGCAGTTTTCCAGCCGCACGGCCCCCTCTGTGCCCTCGGTCTGTAGCCGGCCCGGCCCTGACACGGTAATGTTCGTTGCGTTCGAGCCGTATAAGGGGCCTTCGAGCCGCACCAAAGCGCCCGCCTCGAAGCGTAGCTCGGTGTGGTCGTGCAAGCGCCGCCCCCCCGCCGTACGTTCGCCCGCCTCGACCGTGATCTGTCCGCCCGGGTGGGTGGGTGGGGCATCGTCGTACGGCCGCTGCCCCCAAGCCGCCGTGCTCACGCCGAGCGCAAGCCACCAAAAGAGTCCACGCATAGCCCCTCTAACGGGCGTACGGTTCCGTTCGTGCTGCCGACGTGCGTCGTCCTTGTAGGATGCAGAGCGTTTTGTGATCGGGATTTATTTTCCGGGGCTCTCTTTATGACCCCATGCAAGCTCCGTGACAACGACTTCGGGCCCTTCACAGAGTTCAGGTGCGAGCTGCAGCGTCTCGGTCGAGGTGCGTTGCTTGTAAGAAATCACCTTACCTTTGGCGCATGAAGCTCTAAGCCTCCCTTCCGGTTACGCGCCCGCCGCTCCTTCACGGTTTCGCGCCGCGCGTTTTCCTTTTTCCAAGCTTCATACCCTCCCCATGCACTCTTTACGAACGCGCCTCGCGCGGCGAGTAAGTGCCTTCTTTCGCCTTCTGCGACGCGCCCTCACCGGACAAGAGGAAGCGTTTACCACCGGTAGTATTGACCGTGCCATCTTCCTCCTCGCCGTGCCGATGGTGTTGGAGATGGTCATGGAGTCGCTCTTCGCCGTGACCGACGCCTTCTGGGTTGGCCGGCTGGGGGTGAACGCCGTCGCCACCGTGGGCCTCACCGAGTCGGTGCTGACGCTGATCTACTCGCTGGCCATCGGGTTGAGCACCGCCGCCACCGCCACCGTAGCTCGCCGCGTGGGCGAAAAAGATCCCGACGCCGCGAACCGTGCCGCCGGGCAGGCGCTCTGGCTGGGCGTGCTCGCCGCGCTCGTCATCAGTGCAGTGGGCCTCTGGTTGGCCGCCGACATCCTCGGCTGGATGGGCGCGAGCGGGGCGGTGGTGGCTGAGGGGCGGCGCTACCCGCAGATCATGTTCGGGGGCAGCATCACCATCATGCTGCTGTTTCTGAACAACGCCATCTTCCGGGGGGCGGGCAACGCCGCGCTGGCCATGCGGGCGCTATGGCTCGCCAACGGCCTCAACATTGCGCTCGACCCGCTGCTGATCTTCGGCTGGGGGCCGGTGCCGGGCTTCGGCGTGGCCGGGGCCGCCGTGGCCACCAACCTGGGGCGCGGCGTGGGCGTGGCCTACCAGCTCTATCACCTCACGCGCGGGCGGGGCGGCCTATGCG
>JBARYS010000073.1:0-2868 GCA_049648155.1 Catalinimonas sp.
GTTGGGTAGCTGCGTGTGGGCGTTCGAGTGGTGCGTGTAGCCGCCACCCGCGCGCACCGTCCAGCGGTCGTTGTGCCAGAGGCGGCGGTAGAGGAACGCCTGAAACGTCCAGTTCGCCCGCGAGCCGATCACCAAGTTCCCGGGGTTGTCGGTCGGGTCGTGCGGGCGGGTGATGTACGATGCCCCCAGTCCCAACTTCAGCCGCCAGTGGCCCGGTCGCCGCCGGTGCGCGAGCGCGCCGAACTCCAGAAAGGGCACCGTGCTCCACTCCCAGCCAAAGCGCGAGCGGTTGCCGAGGTCGGCGGTGAGCAGTTGCACGCCCACGTACGGCCGGCGGTAGTGCCGCGCCCACGCCGCCGCCGGTCGCCACGCCACGCTGAACGCCGCCGCCGTACGTACGCCCGAGCGCGGAAATTGCAGGTAGTTGGGTACGTTCAGGCCCGCTTGCAGCTCCGGTTCGAGGTAGAGCTGCGCCCGCCCCGGCCACCAGAGCAGCAAGAGTCCCCAAAACAGCAAGCGGCGTACGGGCATCGCCTCAAATGTGGGCAACAAAAAAGTCCTCCCCAATCGGGAAGGACTTTCGAATAGCGGCGTGTTTCTCAACTAGACGTTGGTCGGGGCGCTCGAACGCTCCTCCATGCCGACGTAGCTGCGCTCGGTGGCTCCCACGTACACCTGACGCGGGCGGCCGATGGGCTCTTTGTTCTCCACCATCTCCTTCCACTGGGCGATCCAGCCCGGCAGGCGGCCGATGGCGAACATCACCGTGAACATGTTGACGGGGATGCCCAGCGCCCGGTAAATGATGCCCGAGTAGAAGTCGACGTTCGGGTAAAGCTTGCGCTCCACGAAGTAGTCGTCGCTGAGGGCGGTGGCTTCCAGCTCCTTGGCAATGTCGAGGATCGGGTCCTGCACGCCGAGCTTCTCGAGCACTTGGTCGGCCGACTTCTTGATGATGCGCGCGCGGGGGTCGAAGTTCTTGTAGACACGGTGTCCGAAGCCCATCAGGCGGAACGGGTCGTTCTTGTCTTTGGCCTTGGCGAGATACTTCTGCGCGCCGCCGCCGTCGGACTTGATCGCTTCCAGCATCTCGATCACCTTCTGGTTGGCACCGCCGTGCAGCGGCCCCCAAAGGGCGTTGATGCCCGCCGAGACGGCCGAATAAAGGCTGGCCTGCGACGACCCGACAATGCGCACCGTCGAGGTCGAGCAGTTCTGCTCGTGGTCGGCGTGCAGGATGAAGAGCTTGTCGAGGGCGTCCACCACCACGGGGTCGATCTCGTACTCCTCTACCGGCAGGGCGAACATCATCTGCAGGAAGTTGGCGCTGTAGCTCAGCTCGTTGCGCGGGTAGTTGATCGGGTGTCCCTGCCCGTTTTTGTAGGCCCAGGCGGCCAGCGTGGGGAGCTTGGCCAACAGCCGGACGATGGTCAGGTTGACCTCCTCGTCGCTGCGGTTGGGGTTGAGCGAGTCGGGATAAAACGCCGAGAGGGCGCTCACCAGCGAGGCCATCATGCCCATCGGGTGGGCGTTGACGGGGAAGCCGTCGAAGATTTTGTGGACGTCCTCGTTCACCAGCGTGTGCGTGCGTACGTCCCGGTCGAAGGCCTCGTACTGCGCCTGGGTGGGCAATTCGCCGTATACCAGCAGGTAAGCGACCTCCGTGAAGGTGGCGTGCTCGGCGAGCTGTTCGATGGGGTAGCCCCGGTAGCGCAAGATGCCCTTCTCACCGTCGAGGAACGTGACTGCGCTCTGCGTCGAGCCGGTGTTCTTGAAGCCGGGGTCGAGCGTGATGTAGCCCGTCTGACTCCGGAGCTTTCCGATGTCTATGGCCTTTTCGTTCTCGGTACCGGTGACGACGGGTAGTTCGTGGGTCTGCCCGTCGAGGGTAAAGTGCGCTGTGTCTGCCATTAGGCTCGGGTTGGTTAAGTAGGACTGTGATAGGGTGTACCGCTAAGAAACGGCAAAACGCCCGCAAAGATGTGACCTGTGCAACAGATCGTCCGGGTTAGAGCGTATTTGGATTTTGCTTTTAGAGCGAACGCCGCCAAATTTCGTTTTGAACGAGTCGAGAGGAGTGAGCGTAGCCTAAGCTACGTGATCGAAGAGCGAGGAAGTGCAGCATGAAACTTGGCAAGAACAGCCCAAAGGGCAAAGTCTAAACACGCTCTCAGGGTTTCAACGGGGCCGCTCGATCATTTGTTTGCCCCTCTCAGGCCGGGTACCTTTGTTGTGAGGCCCCGTAGCTCAACCGGATAGAGCAACTGCCTTCTAAGCAGTAGGTTCCGGGTTCGAACCCCGGCGGGGTCGCCTGATTATCAAGCACTTACGCGGTTTTTCCGGGTAAGTGCTTTTTCATTTGCATACGATTTGCATACAAATGCCGGGAAAAGTGTTCTAACGCCTCGCCCTCGACGTGCGCCTTTTTTTGGGTCCAAAAACTTTGGACGGGGCGCGCTGAGGCTACGACGGGGTTTTCAAAAAAGTGAGAAGGGGAGGGGTTCAGGACGGGCAACTTTCGAGGGGTGCCCCCCTTGCTTCTGTCGAGTCATGCGTCCGCAGCAGCAGGTCGGCACCTGCACGGCGCACCACGGCGGCCTGATCGCAGCCGTGCAGGTGCGGCGGTACCCGCAAGCGCAGCGAGTGCCAATTGGCTTTGGGCTTCTCCGTACAAAGTTTGCTATCCATGACTAAAAATAGCGATTTTCGGTGGTTTATTTGGCGTAAGGGCGCATTTGCAGCCGATTTATGCGGTACCCCCCCTTGCGTATTTTGACACGCGAAAATCTCGATTGACCATGCGGCTAACAACGCTCAGCCTGTAGGGATTGGACCCCCTATCCCCCTCGCTGCGGGTCGGCCCGGCGG
>JBARYS010000074.1:0-2042 GCA_049648155.1 Catalinimonas sp.
GCACACTTGGGTGCTGGTGAGCAACCTGCACTCGCGCCGGCTGCTGAAGCGCTACGCCCAGCGCTGGAGCATCGAACATCTGTTTGCCGCCCTCAAGTCGCGTGGCTTTCAATTGGAACAAACGCACGTGGCGGGTGCCGTCCGGGGCGGGCTGAAGGTGCTTGCGGTAAATCTCCGTGTCGCCGAAGTCGCGGTACCGCCAGGCGGGTTTGCCCAACGGGTCTTGGTTGACGGCGATCACCTCGCGGTTCGTGAGCAGGTCCAGCGTGGCCGCGTCGGCGGTGCGCAGGTCGTTGCCCAGCATCAGCGGCGAGGCGAACATGGCCCAGAGGCCGAAGTGCGTGCGGGCCTCGTCGGGGCTCAGGCCGGGGTTGCCCACTTCGAGCATGTCGAGGTCGTTCCAGCCGCCGGGGCCGGCCCGGTAGCGCAGGTCGAGGGCACTCATCAGGTCGGCGATCACCATCACGCCGTGGGTGGCCACGTCGCCGGTGCAGTCGAAGCAGGGGCGGATGTCGCCGCTGATGCGCCAGAGGTGCCCCACGCCGCGCCCCCACGTCCAGGGTTTGTTCTCACCCCACTCGCAAATGCTGAACACCATTGGGCGCTCTTGCGCGCGCAGGGCGTCGCTCATGGTCTGGTAAGCCGCCTTGGCGTTCAGGTCGCCGTGGTCGCACCAGTCGTACTTGACGTAGTCGACGCCCCACTCGGCGTAGGTGCGGGCGTCCTGAAACTCGTACCCCCGGCTGCCGGGCCGCCCCTGGCAGGTCAGGTGGCCGGCGCACGAGTAGAGACCGAACTTCAGCCCTTTGCCGTGCACGTAGTCGGCCAGCGCCTTGATGCCGTTCGGGAACCGCGCGGGGTCAGCTTGGATGCGCCCCTCGGCGTCGCGCCCCACCTGCCAGCAGTCGTCGATCACCACGTACTCGTAGCCCGCCGCCCGCAGGCCGCGGTCGACCATCGCGTCGGCGGTCTCGCGGATGAGTTGCTCACTGACGTCGCAGCGGAAGGTGTTCCAACTGTTCCAGCCCATCGGTGGGGTAGGAGCCAACTCGTCGAACGGGGTTTGAGCCGGTAGGGGAGCGGCCAGCAACAACAGCCAGCCGAGGAGGTGTGAGCGCGTCATCAAAAACAAAGGATAAAAGGAAGTCAGAGGTGTTACGGGCGAAGGTATCGGTTCGCTCGCAGAGAGCCGCCGGTGCCGGCGCAGAGGGCTTCGGCGGCACCGGCTCCTCCGCGCCGTCGCCGGCGGGCTGGTCTGCGGCGGCTTACCGCCGGACGTACCTGCTGCGGAAGGTGCGTCCGTCCCGCCAAGTCACTTCCAGCAGGTACGTGCCCGCCGCCACCCTGCGGGTGTCGAGCGTATGCACCTCCCCGCGCACCGTCTCTTCGATCAGCCGCCGGCCCGTCAGGGTGTACAGACGGACCGCCGCCGCCCCGTTGAGTTGGGTCAGCGTCAGCGTGTTGCCGAAGGGATTCGGGTACACCTTCAATCCCATCGCCGCGCCCGCATCGGCCGTGCTCACCCGGGCGACGGTCACGAAGGTAGTGTCGGTAAACCCGCCGTCGAAGCTCCGCGCCGTGAGCACCGCCGTGCCTTCAACGAGGCCGACAACTTGTCCGGTAGCGTTGACCGAGGCCACCGCCGGGTCGCTCGACGCCCACGTCACCGAATCGAGCGAAGCGTTGGCGGGGTTCAGGGAGACATTCAACCGGCTCGTGTCGCCGATCTGAAGCGTCAGCGAGTCAGGGTCGAGCGTCAGCGAGGCCACGCGCACGGCCGGGGGTGTCACCGTAACCTGTGCCGTGGCGCTCACGCCGTTGTCGTAGGCCTCGGCCGTGACCGTGGTGGTGCCCGCTTCGAGGCCGAACACCAGTCCGCGGTCGTCGACGGTGGCGATGGCGGGGTCGGCCGAGCGCCACACCACCGAGTCGAGCGAGACGTTGGTCGGCGCGACGGTGGCCGTCAGCGTTGCGTAGTCGCCCATGGCGAGCGTCAGGTCGTCTTGGTCGAGCGTCACGGCCGCGACGGGCACGTAGTCGCC
>JBARYS010000075.1:0-5895 GCA_049648155.1 Catalinimonas sp.
CATCGATCAGAGCAAACACAGCCTGTTCGGAGCCAGCAAGGTGGCCGCCGACGTGATGGTGCAGGAGTACGGCCGCTACTTCGACATGCCGACATGCTGTCTGCGGGGCGGCTGCCTGACCGGGCCGAACCACTCGGGCGTGGAGCTGCACGGCTTTCTGAGCTACCTGGTCAAGTGCAACCTGGAGGAGCGGGAGTACACTATCTTCGGCTACAAGGGCAAGCAGGTGCGCGACAACATCCATGCCGGCGACGTGGCGCGCTTCATCGAGGCCTTCATCGCCGCCCCGCAGATGGGCGAGGTCTACAACTTGGGCGGGGGCAAGGACAACTCGTGCTCGATCCTGGAAGCGTTCAAGCTGGCCGAGAAGTACAGCGGCAAGGCGATGCGGTACGAGTACTCGGACCAGAACCGGGCCGGCGACCACATCTGCTACTACTCGGACCTGCGCAAGATGCGGGCGCACTACCCCAACTCGGACATCACCGTCTCGCTGGAAGAGACCATCCGGCAGATTGTGGAGTCGTGGAAAGACAGGCTTGTCGACAGCGCGTAGGACACCTACTCAACCTGATCGGAAACCAGAAAGGACACCCCTTGCCGGATGTCCTTTCTGATTTTATGCCCGCCTCAATTCTTCCCGCATTTGGGAACGATCTCCCTGATTCACCCCTCTACCTCGTCCTCAACCAACGCCAGCAGCTGCATCTCGGCGGGTTCAAGTTGGTCGGTGTGGCGGCGGTAGCGCTTCGTGCCAGCCTTCAGGTAGTGCTCGGTACGCCCCTCGGCCACGACGCGCAGCACGGCCGGGTGGACATAGTACTCGCGGCAGACAGACACCGTGTTGCCCAGTTGGCGGGCCACGCGGCGCATCAGGCAGGCTTCGAGGGAGCGACGACCCCCGGCGGCGATCTCGTCCTCGCAGGCGGTGGGCAGCTCCGCCAGGGCCAGGGTGCTGCCGCCCCAAGTGCGGAAGTCCTTCGCGGTGAAGCGCTCGCCGGTCACCTCGTGCAGGTAGTCATTGACGTCCGATGAGTCCACGCGGCGGCGGTTACCGTCGTCGTCCGTGTACTTAAAAATTTCGTAGCCCGGCAGGGCTGCGCACTGCTTCACCAGGCGCGCCAATTGACGGTCGCGCAGTTGCAGTTTGCGGTGCACGCCGCTTTTGGCTTTGAACTCCAGCGTGAGTTTGCTTCCCTCCACGTGCAGGTGTTTGCGGCGCAGGGTGGTCAGGCCGTAGGTCTGGTTCTCGCGGGCGTACGCACGGTTGCCGATGCGCAGCAGCGAGGCGTCGAGCAGGCGCACCACCAGCGCCAGCACCTTCTCCCGGGGCCAGCCGTGCCGGCGTAAGTCGGCTGCAACCTGCTCGCGGAGGCGGGGTAGGGCGTGACCGAAACGCGCCAAGCGCAGAAATTTGGCTTGGTTGCGGTAGGCGGTCCATTCGGGGTGGTAGACGTACTGCTTGCGGCCCCGCTCGTCGCGCCCACTGGCCTGCAGGTGGCCGTCGGGGCGGGGGCAAATCCAGACCTCCCCATAGGCGGGCGGAATCACCAGCGCCCGGAGGCGCGCCAGCGTCGCTTTGTCTTTGATGTAGTTACCGCGCTCGTCGCGGTAGGCGAAGCCGGTACCCTTGCGCACACGAGTATAGCCGGGCGCTTCGTCCGAGACGTACACCAGGTCGGGCGGCGGCGGGGTGGCCGCCGGGTCAGTGTTGATGGGAATAGCGAAGGCGGCCATGATTTGTTATCAGCGTAAGGTCGGGTCTCTGATAACGTAGGATTGCGATGCAAGTTGGCCGAACAATCGCCCCCCGTGAAGTGCTATACTGATGGCCCCGGCCGTAGCTTTGTAGACGACCCATCCGAAGCATGAAGCACATCCGCAATTTTTGCATCATCGCCCACATCGACCACGGCAAGAGCACGCTGGCCGACCGATTGCTGGAGCAGACGCAGACCATCACCGAGCGCGAGCGCCAGAACCAGATCCTCGACGACATGGACCTGGAGCGCGAGCGCGGCATCACGATCAAGAGCCACGCCATCCAGATGAACTATGTGCGCGACGGGGAGACCTTTACGCTCAACCTGATCGACACGCCGGGGCACGTGGACTTCTCCTACGAAGTGTCGCGGGCCATTGCCGCCTGCGAGGGCGCGCTGCTGGTGGTCGACGCCGCCCAGGGCATTGAGGCGCAGACGATCTCAAACCTCTACCTGGCCATCGGCCACGACCTGGAGATTATCCCGGTGATGAACAAGATCGACCTGCCCAGCGCCCTGCCCGAGGAGGTCAGCGACCAGATCGTCGACCTGATCGGCTGCGACCCCGACAGCATCATCCGCGCCAGCGCCAAGGAGGGCATCGGCATCCAGGAAATTCTCGACGCCATCGTCGAACGTGTGCCCGCACCTAAGGGCGACCCCGATGCCCCCTTGCAGGCGCTGATCTTCGACTCGGTCTACAACACTTTCCGCGGCATCGAGGTCTTGTTCCGCGTCTTCAACGGCACCATCCGCAAGGGCGACAAGGTCAAGTTCATCAGCACCAAGTGTGAGTACGACGCCGACGAGATCGGCGTGCTGAAGCTCAAGCAGGAGATGCGCGATGAGATCTCGGTGGGCAACGTGGGCTACCTGATCTCGGGCATCAAAGAGGCCAAGGAGGTCAAGGTGGGCGACACGATCACGCACGTGAAACCCGCCGGGGAGGCCATCCAAGGCTTCGAGAACGTCAAGCCGATGGTGTTCGCCGGCATCTACCCGGTCGACACGTCGGAGTTCGAAGAGCTGCGTGCCTCGATGGAGAAGCTGCAACTCAACGATGCCTCGCTGGTGTGGGAGCCGGAGACCTCGGCCGCCCTCGGCTTCGGCTTCCGCTGCGGCTTTCTGGGGATGCTCCACCTGGAGATCGTCCAGGAGCGGCTGGAGCGCGAGTTCGACATGACGGTCATCACCACGGTGCCGTCGGTGCAGTTCTACGCTTACACCACCAAGGAGGGCCGGATCACGATCAACGCGCCGTCCGACATGCCCGAGCCGAATTACATCGACCACATCGAGGAGCCGTTCGTGCGCACGCAGATCATCACGAAGGCCGAATACGTGGGCGGCATCATCACGCTCTGCATGGATAAGCGCGGCGTGCTCAAGAACCAGATCTACCTCACGTCCGACCGCGTGGAGATGACCTTCGACATGCCCCTGGCCGAGATCGTATTCGACTTCTTCGACCGCCTCAAGACGATCTCGCGCGGCTACGCCTCGCTCGACTACGAGATGATCGGCTTCCAGACGTCGAAGATGGTCAAGCTCGACATCCTGCTCAACGGCGAGAAGGTCGACGCCCTGTCGGCCATCGTGCACCGCGACAAGGCCTACGACTGGGGCAAGCGCCTCTGCGAGAAGCTCCGCGAGCTCCTGCCCCGCCAACAGTTCGAGATCGCCGTGCAGGCGGCCATCGGCACGAAGGTGATTGCCCGCGAGACGATCAAGGCCCTCCGCAAGAACGTGATCGCCAAGTGCTACGGCGGCGACATCAGCCGGAAGCGGAAGCTGCTCGAAAAGCAGAAGAAGGGCAAGAAGCGGATGCGCCAGGTGGGCAACGTCGAAATCCCTCAGGAGGCGTTCATGGCGGTGCTGAAGTTGGATTGATCGTTTGACGCACTGCTACGCAAAGGCTCCCGCCGTTTGTTCTCTTGTTGCTTTCTCACCGTCAGGCCGGATCGATCTCTCGCCAAAACACGCTACCGACCACGTACTTCCGCCCACCCGTCCAAAAGCTGCTCGGTCGTAATCTCCCGGGCGCACCGAAAGTGCCCCTCCGGGCAAGCCCGGTGGCCGTGTAGCCCGCAGGGGCGGCAGCCGAGCGGCCCGGCGTGCTGAATCACCGCCGAACGTTCCGCCAGCGGCCCGAACCCGAACGCGGGTACCGTCGAGCAGAACACCGCGCCCGTGGGGGCGTCGACCGCCGAGGCCAAGTGCATCGGTCCCGAGTCATTGGTCCAGTTGAAGCGCGCCCCGCGCATCAGCGCCGCCGACTGCAAGAGGCTCAACTTGCCGCTCAGGTTGACCGCGTCGGGGTGGCGGCTTGCGGCGCGTATCTCTTCGCACAGGGGGCCGTCGGCCGGGCCACCCAGCAGGTAGAGGCGATGGTCGGTGGGCAGCGCGTCGAGCAGAGCGCGCCACTGGTCGGCGGGCAGTTGCTTGGTGAACCACACCGACGCCGGGGCGATGGTCAGGTAGTCACCACCCTGGTACGGACGCACGGCGGCTTCGTCGGCGGCGGTGGGGTAGAGGCGCGGGCGGGCGGGCGTGGCGTCCGTCAGGTCGGCGATGAGTTGGTGGTTGCGGGCCGTCTCGTGGGTGCCGTCGCCCACCTGGTGCGGAAAGCGGCGGCTGAACAGACGCGCGAGTGGATTCTTTGCGAAACCACGCGTCTGGGTCGCACCGCTGGTCACCGTCAGCCAGCCCGAGGCAGCGAAGCGCTGGGCGTTCACCACCAAAGCGTAGCGCTCGCGTCGCAGTGCGCGTGTCAGGCGGGCGAGGTCCCGGTACTTCCCACCGCGCTTGTTCCAGACCCAGACGCGCCGCAGGTGTGGATGACCCACCAGCAGCCCCTCGTTGCCCTTGCGCAGCAGAAAGTCGAGGTGCGCCTCCGGGTAGTGCGCACGCAGCTTTTCGACGAGGGCAGTGGCGAGGACCACGTCGCCGAGAAAGGCCGTCTGGATGATGAGGACGTTTTTCACCGCCGGCAAAGGTAGTCGGCGGGGCTGGGGGCAGCCCGCCGGGCGGAACCTTCCCGGGAGGCACGAGTTAAAGGGGCTGTACTCAGAGCACTCTTCAGATGTCCGCTACCCCCTCCGCGATGGTGTCGCTCGGCACCGCCGCCACCGACTTTTCGCTGCCCGACGTTATCTCCGGGCGCACGCTCAACTTCGCCGACGTGCGCGGCGACCGCGCCACGGTCGTCATGTTCATCTGTAACCACTGCCCCTTCGTCAAGCTCTTGAACGACGAGCTGGTGCGCCTCGGCCACGACTACCGGGAGCGGGGCGTGGGCTTGGTGGCGATCAGCCCGAACGACGTGGACCGCTACCCCGAGGACAGCCCCGAGCGGATGGCTGAGGTGGCGAAGCGACTCCGCTACCCGTTCCCCTACCTCTACGATGAGACCCAAGAGGTGGCACGCGCCTACGAGGCGGCCTGCACGCCCGACTTCTTCGTCTACGACGCCGACGGCCGCCTCGCCTACCGGGGGCAGCTCGACGACGCCCGCCCCGGTAGCTCGAACGTCCCCACTGGCCGCGACCTGCGCCGCGCGCTCGAAGACATCCTGGCGGGCAAGAGCGCTGCGGCCGAGCAGATTCCCAGCCTCGGCTGCGGCATCAAGTGGAAGTCGGTGGTGTAGCGCCCGCTACTCAATGCCCCGCATCACCCGATCCCAGCGCACCCGCCGCTTCCCCTCTGCGTCACGTTCGAGCGAGAGCCAGGTGAGTACTGCTTTTCCGACCACGTGGTCTTCGGGCACCAGCCCCCAGTAGCGGGAGTCGAGCGAGGCGTGGCGGTTGTCGCCCAGCATAAAGTAGTAGTCCTGCCGGAAGGTGTAGTCCGTCGCCGGCAGGCCGTCGAGGTAGAGCGTGTCGCCCTCCCACTCGACCAGCGCCCATCCCTCAAAGCGGTCGATCAGCTCGCCGTACAGCACCCGGGTGGTGTCGTTGAGCGGAACGGTTTGCCCGCGTGCCGGAATCAGCAGCGGCCCGAAGTTGTCCGCGTTCCAAGGCAAAAAGTTTTCGCGTGGGTAGACATCGGCGTCGAGCGTGCCGGGGGCCTGCTCCACCAGCGTGACGGCCACCACGTGCGGCGCGTCGGCCAGGGCGGCGGCGGCGGCCGGGGT
>JBARYS010000076.1:0-5483 GCA_049648155.1 Catalinimonas sp.
CCAGCCGGTGTCCACGTGCCCGCAGCTCCCGCCCCACCTCGATGGCGTGGCGCACGCCCCGCAGCGTGTCGTAGGTGTCGACCAGCAGCACCACGTTGTCGGGCATGGCGGCGGCGTAGGCTCGGAACGCCTCCGGCTCGGTGTCGAAGGCCATCACCCAACTGTGGGCGTGTGTGCCCCGCACCGGGATGTTGAACAAGCGGCCCGCCAGCACGTTCGAGGTGGCCACACAGCCACCCGCGTGGGCCGCCCGGCTCGCCGCAATGCCGCCGTCTACGCCCTGCGCGCGCCGCAGCCCGAACTCCAGCACCGGCTCGCCCCGCGCCGCCTGACACACCCGCGCCGCCTTGGTGGCGATGAGCGTCTGGAAGTTGATGTTCGTCAGCAGCGCCGTCTCGATCAGTTGCGCCTGGATCAGCGGCCCGCGCACCCGCACCAGCGGCGCGTGGGGAAACACGACCGTCCCCTCGGGCACAGCGTCCACATCGCACGCGAAGCGCAGGTCGCGCAGGTAGTCAAGGAAGGCAGCTTCGAACAGGGGGGCGCCCCCGTCGCCGGTAGTAAGTCCGGCTAGGTAGGTGAGGTCGTCGTCCGCGAAGCGCAGGTGTTCGAGGTAGTCGATGACATAGTGCAGTCCGCAGGCCACGGCGTAGCCGCCTTCGAACGGTTGTTTCCGGTAGTAGAGGTGAAAGACGGCCTCCCGCTCGCCGCGCCCGCTCTTCCAGTAGCCGTACGCCATCGTCAGTTGGTAAAGGTCGGTGAGCAGCGCCGGCGAGAGGCAGTAGAGGTTGTGCAGCATGGCGGCGGGAGGGGAGCGGCCGGTGGAGTTTTCGGCGCGGCCGTAAAATTGCGCCACGACCCCGAGATGAAAACACGCTGCTACCTCGCCCTGCTCCTGTTCGCTTCGCTCCGTCTGGCCGCCCAAGACCAGATCACGACTGTCGACGGTCAGACCTACAACGTGGTGCTGGAGCGCATCGACGAGAACGAGTTCACGATCAAGACCTTCAGCAGCCGCCAGTACCGCAACGTGCCCACCGACCTGGTGCGGTCGTTCTACACCGAGCGTAAGGAGGTGGTCGAGGCGGCCGCCCGCCGCGTGAGATACTTGGCGGAGATGCGCGTGCACCGGCGCGACGACAAGGCCCTTTCGGGCGACATTGCCATCCTGAACGATCCTCGCTACGTGGTGGAGCGCACCGAGACCTACGCCGAGCTGGTGGCCCTACGCACGCTCGACTCCGTGCGCGTGGTGCTCGACAGTGTGGTGCTGGTCAGCCGCTTGGTGCTGATGTTCGACGACGGCCTCGGGGCCGACCCCAACCGCCCCATCCGCGACCGCGCGGGCCGCGTGCGCACCTTTCCCAGCCCGGTGGCGGCGCTCAACTACTTCAACGCCCTGGGCTGGCGGCTGGTAGACACCTACGACGAGCGCCGCGACAGCACTTACCTGACCCATTACCTGCTGCGCCGCCCCATTCCGGAGGGCCAGTACCAGAACGTGCCTAGGTAGAGGGAGCGGCCTTCGGTTCCCGAACAAATCTAGGGCGCCTAGGTTGTGCCGATCCGGCCAAAAGCGTAGCAAGATGATCTACCCGTTTCGGACCTGATAAAACAGACTCACTTGTCGACTGAAGACCGCTCTGCATACATGAGCCCACGCGGTAGGCGCGTATTCGAGGGGCTCCACCAACCGCTCAATCAGAGCAAACGGCTTGTCGACTGAAGACCGCTCGTCCTTAGTAGGGCCGAGTAGGTTTTGAATCTGCTCCTTCAACTTGGTGGTGATCGTCTCCGTGGTGAGATAAGATACGCAACTACCGCAGCTTGAGCGTACTCAGCGTCACGATGGCCAGCAGCAGGCCGATGATCCAGAAGCGGGCCACGATCTTGGGCTCTTTGAAGCCCGCCTTTTGGTAGTGGTGGTGCAGCGGCGACATCCGGAAGACGCGCCGCCCCTCGCCGTACTTTTTCTTCGACCACTTGAAGTAGCTCACCTGGATGATCACCGAGAGCAGTTCGACCAGGAACACGCCGCAGAGAATCGGGATGAGCAGCTCCTTGCGGATGGCCAGCGCCAGCACCGCGATGATGCCGCCGATGGCGAGGCTGCCCGTGTCGCCCATGAAGACCTGCGCGGGGTAGGAGTTGTACCAGAGGAAGCCCACGCACGCCCCCACGAAGGCCGCGCAAAAGATCACCAGCTCGCCGACGTCGGGGATGAACATGATGCCCAGGTAGTTCGAGAATACCGTGTGGCCCGACACGTACGCCAGCACGCCCAGCGTGAAGCCGATGATGGCCGAGGTGCCCGCCGCCAGCCCGTCGATGCCGTCGGTGATGTTGGCCCCGTTCGAGACGGCCGTCACGATGAAGATCACGATCAGCACGTAGAACACCCACGTGAAGTCTTCCAGCCCCACCACCGCCGCCAGCCCCCGATAGTTGAGCTCGTTGTTCTTCAGGAAGGGGATGGTGGTCACCTGCGACTTGACGTCCTCAAATTCGCTGCCGGGCACCTCCTCGCGGCTCTGGAAGTAGACGTCCTCGTAGGTTATAGCCGTGGTCTGGTACTGCCGCACCACCACCTGGTCGTGGAAGTAGAGCGTCAGCCCGACGATCAGCCCCAGGCCCACCTGCCCCACCACCTTAAACTTGCCGTGCAGGCCGGCCTTGTCCTTCTTGAACACCTTGATATAGTCGTCGGCGAAGCCGATCAGCCCCATCCAGACCGTCGAGATGATCAGCAGCAGGATGTAAACGTTGTCGAGGCGGGCGAAGAGCAGCGCCGGCAGCACGATGCCCGACAGGATGATGATGCCGCCCATGGTGGGGGTGCCCGTCTTCTGCATCTGCCCCTCCAGCCCCAGGTCGCGGACGGTCTCGCCCACCTGTTGCCGCCGCAGCAGGCCGATGATCTGCTTGCCGTAGATGGCCGCGATGAGCAGCGAGGCGATGGCTGCCGCCACCGCCCGGAACGAGATGTACTGAAACACCCCGGCTCCGATAAAGTCGAAGCGTTCGTCGAGCCAGCCGAACAAGTAATAAAGCATAGGGAGAAGCGAGGGTTACGAATAAAGGAGGTTATCGACGGAGGCCTTCAGGCCCGGTAAGCTCGTCATGATAATGTGCCACACCTCTTCAGCATCAACGCCAAAGTAGTTGTGGGCCACAATGTTGCGAAAACCCTTGATGCGCGTCCAAGGTACGCTGCCTTCGCTTGCTTTGATCTGATCAGACAGACGAACACCGGACGCACCGATCACCAGGAAGTTCATCGACAACGCGTCGAAAGTTGTCTGGTCTTGATGGGAGTCGTCGGCATCTCGAACCGTCTCAACAAAGCGTTCAATTTTATCGCACGCCTCCACGATGGCCGTCAACGCTACGCGCGCGCGCTCAGACATAAATCGTAGCGGACAAGAGCCTCGCTTTTGAGTAAGTCTTGACGTACTCTTCACGACAAAAGTCAACCTCTCTGCCGAACTGAGCGCTCACTAAAAACTTTACCCGTGCTTTCTTTTCGGTTAGACTCTGAGTCCCGGGTTGAAATTCAACCATCAGGTCAAGGTCACTATCGGCGGTGGCTTCGCCCTTGACGAACGAGCCGAAAAGCCCCAACTTAGTAATACCGTACGCCGCCGCGAAAGCCGACTTATGCGTACGTAGAAACGCCGGTATTTCTTCTTTTGAAGGCATGGTCGTGGTGGTCGACGAAAAGTAGGATGGACATCAGCCGCCTGGTTTTACGCTGTTCGATTCCAACCGTTGCTCTTTGAGGAAATACGCGATGACTTCGGTAAGATCAGCGGACGCAAGCGCAAGCGAACGTCGCGCTTGCAAGTTATGCGCTCAGGCCCGGAGCGTAGGCGTATGATCCTCAGCTCTTTCCGACGCGCCCGAACGCCTCGCGCAGCACCTGCCGGTCGTCGAAGGGGTGGCGCACGCCCCGGACCTCCTGGTAGGTCTCGTGGCCCTTGCCCGCCACCAGCACGATGTCGCCGGGTTCGGCCTCGGCGGCGGCGGCTTCGATGGCCGCCCGGCGGTCGACGATCACCCGCACCTTGCGCGCTTCCGACGGCCCCACGCCGGCCTGCATGTCAGCGATGATCGCCTCGGGCGCTTCGTCGCGGGGGTTGTCGGAGGTCAGCAGCACGCGGTCGCTGTGTTGCACGGCCAGCCCCGCCATGACGGGCCGTTTGCCCTTGTCGCGGTTGCCGCCGCAGCCCACCACCGTGATGACGCGCTCCGCGCCGGTGCGCAGCTCGCCGACGGTGCGCAGCACGTTTTCGAGGGCGTCGGGCGTGTGGGCGTAGTCAATGATGCCGATCACCCCGCCGGGAAACACCACCTGGTCGAAGCGGCCCGTGGCCGGGCGCACGTCCGAGAGCTGCGTCAGCACCTCGTCGGCGTCCTCGCCCAGCAGCACCGCCGCTCCCCACACGGCCAGCAGGTTGTAGGCATTGAACTCGCCGATCAGTTGGAACCACACCGGCTTGCCGTTCATGTCGACCTCCAGCCCCTGCAGCGTGTTCGAAAGCACCTTGCCTTTGAAGTCGGCGTCGGTCCGGAGGGCGAAAAAGTACTTGGCGGCGCGTGTGTTTTGCAGCATCACCCGCCCGCGCCGGTCGTCGTCGTTCACCAGCGCGAACGCCTCGCCGTCGAGGTGGTCGAAGAAGAGCTTCTTGGCGGCGATGTAGGCGTCGAACGTACCGTGGTAGTCGAGGTGGTCGTGCGTGATGTTGGTGAAGAGCGCCCCGGCGAACTTCAGCCCCGCAATGCGGCGCTGGTCGGCTGCGTGCGAGCTGACCTCCATGAAAGCGTACGTGCAGCCTTGGCGCACCATTTCGGCCAGCAGGGCATTGGTGGCGAGCGCATCGGGCGTGGTGTGGGTGGCGGGGATCACCGCTTCGTTGATCTGGTTCTGCACCGTCGAGATCAGCCCGGCGGTGTAGCCCAGCTTGCGGAAGAGGCGGTGCAGGAGCGTCGCCACGGTGGTTTTGCCGTTGGTGCCCGTCACGCCTACCAGCTTCAGCTTCGCGGCGGGGTGGCCGTGCAGATTCCCCGCGATCATCCCCAGCGCCTCGCGGCTGTCGCGCACCTGCACGTAGGTGACGTCCGCCCGCCGCGCTGCCGGCAACACTTCGGCCACCACGGCCGCCGCCCCCGCCGCCAGCGCCTTTTCGACGTAGGCGTGGCCATCGACGGTGGCCCCGCGCGTGGCTACAAACAGGTCGCCGGGTTGCACCTTGCGCGAGTCGAAGCAGACGTTTTTTACCTCCACGTCGGGGTCGCCGGCGGTGGAGAGGAGCGAGACACGGTAGAGCAGGTCGGGTAAGAGCGGCATGAACTGGAAGGTTACGGCCGCAAGGTCGCCGTCAGCGCCCAATTTCGAGGTGCGGCCGCTACCGCTGCACGTGCACCAACTTCTTGGTCTCGAAGAACGGCTCGGCGAAGTATTCGGTCAGCGGCACGGTGCGCAC
>JBARYS010000077.1:0-2105 GCA_049648155.1 Catalinimonas sp.
GCCGCCGACGCCGGCTTCGAGGTCTACATGATGACGCCCGACAAGGACTTCGGCCAGTTGGTGCGCGAGCACGTCTACCTCTACAAACCCTCCTACATGGGCAAGGGCGTCGAGGTGTGGGGCGTGCCCGAGGTGCTGGCGCGCTGGGGCATCCGCGACGTGATGCAGGTGACCGACATTCTGGGACTGATGGGCGACGCCTCCGATAACATTCCGGGTGTGCCGGGCGTGGGCGAGAAGACCGCCAAGAAGCTGCTGGCCGAGTGGGAGACGGTCGAGAACCTGGTCGCCAACGCCGACAAGCTCAAGGGCAAGCTGGGCGAGCGCGTCCGCGAGAACGCCGAGCAGGCGTTGATGTCGAAGGAGCTGGCGACGATTGTCCGCGAGGTGCCCGTCGACTTCGACCCCGACGCGCTACGCTATACCGGCCCCGATAAGGAGTTGCTGCGGCCGCTGCTCGACGAGCTGGAGTTTCGCACGCTCGCGCGCCGATTGTTGGACGACGACGACCCCACCGGCACCACGAAAAAAGGCGCAACGCCGGCGGGGCAGATCTCGCTCTTCGACGGCAACGGACGGGCCGCCGAGGCGCTCGACGCCCGCCCGCCCGCACCCACCTTCACGGCCGAGCGCGACACGCAGGCGACCTACCCGCACCGCTACCACGTGATCGACACGCCCGCGCTGCGTACCGACCTGATCCACTTTTTAGAGTTACAGGAAGAGTTTTGCTTTGACGTCGAGACCGACCGCCTGGAGGCCGTCGACGCCGAGCTGGTGGGGCTGGCCTTCGCCTACCGTGCGGGCGAGGCCTACTACGTGCCGCTGCCCGAAGACCAGACGCAGGCCCGCGCCGTCGTCGACGAGTTCCGGCCGGTGCTGGAAGCGGAGACCATCACCAAGATCGGGCAGAACCTAAAGTTCGACATCACGGTGCTGCGGCGCTACGGCGTCCGGGTGGGCGGGCCGCTGTTCGACACCATGTTGGCACACTACCTGATCGCGCCCGAGATGCGCCACAACCTCGACCTGCTCGCCGAGCGCTACCTGAACTACACGCCGGTGCCCATTGAGGCGCTGATCGGCAAGCGGGGCAAGGGGCAGAAGACCATGCGCGAGGTGCCCGTGGCCGAGGTGGCCGAGTACGCCGGCGAGGACGCCGACCTGACGCTGCGGCTGAAGCACCACTTCGCCGACCAGTTGGAGCCGGACGCCGAGCGGCTGCTGCGGGAGATAGAGGCCCCGCTGGTGCCGGTGCTGACCGCGATGGAGCTGGCCGGCGTGCGCATCGACCACGACGCGCTGGCCGACCTGTCGGTGGGGCTGGGCGAGGCGGCCGCCGCGTTGGAGCGGCGCGTACACGCGGCGGCGGGCGAGGCGTTTAACCTGGGCTCGCCGAAGCAACTGGGCGAAATCCTGTTCGATAAGCTCAAGATCAGCGACAAGCCGAAGAAAACCAAGTCGGGCCAGTACGCCACCAACGAGCAGGTGTTGTCGGGCTACGTGGGCAAGTATCCCATCGTGCGCGACCTGCTCGACTACCGCGAATTGCAGAAGCTCAAGTCGACCTACGTGGACGCGCTGCCCGCCCTGATCAACCCACGCACCGGGCGCGTGCACACCTCGTTCAACCAGGCCGTGACGGTCACCGGGCGGCTCTCCTCCTCGAACCCGAACCTGCAGAACATCCCCATCCGCACGGCGCAGGGGCGCGAAATCCGCAAGGCGTTCGTGCCGCGCGACGAGCAGCACGTAATCCTGGCGGCCGACTACTCGCAGATCGAGCTGCGCATCATGGCGGCCTTCAGCGGCGACGAGAGCATGACGCAGGCCTTCCGCGAGGGGCGCGACGTGCACGCCACCTCGGCGGCGAAGGTCTACGGCGTGGCCTTGGCCGACGTCACGCCCGAGCAGCGCCGCAACGCCAAGACGCTCAACTTCGCCATCATCTACGGGGTGTCGGCCTTCGGGCTGGCGCAGCGCCTCGACCTCTCGCGTCAGGAGGCCGCCGCCACCATCGAAGCCTACTTCAAGGAGTTTCCGGCCATCAAAACCTACATGGACGGGGCCATCGAGCAGGCGCGGCAAGACGGCTACGTGAGCAC
>JBARYS010000078.1:0-1907 GCA_049648155.1 Catalinimonas sp.
TGACGCGCACCGGAAAGGCCACCTGCGCCATCGAGTAGCCTTCGTAGTAGTGAAAGCGCCCCTGCATTACCACCACGGGCCGCCCGGCCAGCGTGCCGAACAGCAGCCGCCCCGCGTGGGTCTCGACGGTGGCCACCGGAAAGTGTGGAATAGTGTCGTAGGGTACCGTGGCGACCACGTCCAGATCGGCCACCAGCCCGCCCAGCCCCGTGCCCAGAATGATGCCCACCTCGGGGCGAAAGTCAATCTGCGTACGGATAAAGTCGAGGGCGGCTTGCAGGTCGGTGGGCATGGGGTGTTGTGTTCGTGTCTTGATGAAGAGGCAAAGATGCGACCGACCGGTCACTAAAAAAGCCTCCCGAAAATTCGGAAGGCTTAAGTGCCGAAGGCGAGAGTCGAACTCGCACGGACTTTCGTCCACACGCCCCTGAAACGTGCGTGTCTACCAGTTTCACCACTTCGGCAGCAAAGGGGCCACAAATGTAGGGCGACGGCCCCAATGGCGCAACGACCCGACCGAGAAATTGTATCTATCCCACGGATGGCGGCGACAAACACGTAGGGACGCAAGATTTTGCGTCTCCGTCGCGCCGGCCTTCACAGATGGTGAAGATGATCGTACGGACACGCCACCTCTCGCCACTCTACCTTACGCCGGTTCGCGAAAGCCCACCCAAGTAAAGCGCCGCACCACGTAGGCTGGGTCGGTGAACGAGGCGTTGCCCGCCGGGTTGCCGCCCGTCACGTGGAAGTCCGAGAACGAGGCGTTCTGGTTCAGATAGATGTTGCCCGTCAGGTTGAACGAGACCGGCGTGGCGGCCAGCCCCATCTGGTCCTTGATCTTCTCTTTAATGACGTCGTCGGTGGTGTACGCCCCGCACGAGATGGCCCCCCGTCGCTCGGCCAGCTCGCGCGCCAGCCGGATCGACTCGTCGGTGTCGGCCGTGCGGATCAGCAGCGCGATAGGCCCGAACAGCTCGCGGTCGTAAAGCTCGCGGTCGGCGGCGTCGACCACCAGCAGCGTGCCCGTGGTCGTGCGCGCCTCCGGAAACTGCGGGTGGTCCAGCTTGCCGGAGGCCAGCATCACTTCGTGCCCCAGCGCCTGCACCTCCTGCACGCGCGCGGCGGTGGCGGGGTTTTGCACTGCGCCCAGCACGTGCGGCCCCGCCTTGGGGTGGCTCGCCAGTCCGCTCATGGCCTTGGCCAGCCCCCGTCCGACCTCCTCGAACGAGACCGGGCCGTCGGGCGTGCGGACGCCCCCGGCGGGAATGAAGAAGTTCTGCGGCGCGGTGCACATCTGCCCCGAGTAGAGGCTCACCGAGAAGGCCAGGTTTTGCAGCACCGCCTCCAAGTCTTCGACCGAGTCGAGGATCACCGAGTTTACGCCGGCCTTCTCGGTGAACACCTGCTTGCCCGGTAGGGCTTCCAAGTAGTCGCCGAAGGCGGTACCGCCGGTGTAGTCGATCAGCCGTACGGCGGGGTCTTCGGCCAGCCGCTTCGTGACGGGCCGCGCGGGTACGTCGGCCGCCAGTTGGCACACGTTTGGGTCGAAGCCCGCCGCGCGCAGTGCCTTGCGGAACTCCGACACCACGATGGCGATGGGCAGCAGTGCCTTCGGGTGTGGCTTGACCAGCACGGGGTTGCCCGTCATCAGACTTGCGTAGAGGCCCGGTACCGAGTTCCAGGTCGGAAAGGTCGAGCAGCCCACGACCAGCCCGATGCCCTTCGGCACGGCGCGCCACTGCTTTTTCAGGCGCAGGTCGTACTTGCCCATCGGCTTCTCCCAGGTGGCCTCGGCCGGAAAGCGCCCCAACTCCTCCCAGGCGGCGGCCACGGCTTCGAGCGCGCGGTCGGCGGCGTGCGGCCCCGACGCCTGAAAAGACATCATCCAGGCCTGACCGGTGGTG
>JBARYS010000079.1:0-6885 GCA_049648155.1 Catalinimonas sp.
GACCTGCACGCCATCGAGAAGCACCCGAAGAGCTGGGTGAACTACCTGCTCGGGGTGGTCGACGAACTGCAAAAGCTCGGGCGCGAGGTGCCGGGCTTCGACCTGGTGTTCGGCGGCAACGTGCCCACGGGCGCGGGGCTGTCGTCGTCGGCGGCGGTAGAGTGCGGGCTGGCGTTTGCGCTCAACGAACAGTTCGACCTCGGCCTCGGCCGGCTGGAGATCGTCAAGCTCGGGCAGCGCTCGGAGAACAACTTCGTGGGGATGAACTGCGGCATCATGGACCAGTTTGCCGTCGTGTTCGGGCAGCAACGCCGGGTGATCAAGCTCGATTGCCGCTCGCTCGAATACGAATACTACCCGTTCGAACTGGACGGCTACCGGGTGGTGCTCTGCGACTCGCGCATCAAGCACGCGCTGGTCGACTCCGAGTACAACGTGCGGCGGGCGCAGTGCGAGGCGGGCGTGGCGGTGATTCAGCAGCGCGCGCCGGAGGTCAGGAGCCTGCGCGACGTGACAGTCGAGATGCTGGAACGCTATCGCGACGAGCTGGACCCGGTGGTCTACCGGCGGTGCGGCTACGTAGTGGGCGAGAACGACCGGCTGGAGCTGGCCTGCCGCAAGCTGGTGGCGGGCGACCTGAAGGCATTCGGCGAGCAGATGTACCTCACGCACCGGGGGCTGAGCGAGGCCTACGAGGTAAGTACGCCCGAGATGGACTTCTTGGTGGAATACGCCGAGCAGGACCCACACGTGTTGGGCGCGCGGATGATGGGCGGCGGCTTCGGCGGCTGCACGATCAACCTGGTGGAGGCCGACGGCGTGGACGTATTCGCCGAGGGCATCGGGCGGGCGTACCGGCAGCATACCGGCCGGGAGCCGGTATTTTACGTAACCCGGATCGAGGCGGGAACGAGCCTGCTTTAAGCGAAAGTGTGGGCGCGTTCAGTAGGCCATAAGCGAGCAAACGAGCCTGGAAAGCGCGACGGGAGGTAGCCTCTACCGGGTAGCCTCTACTTCGTCGATCCTCCGGTCGACGGCGTGCGCAATCTGTTTGAAGTGCTCGCGCATCTGCGCTGCTGCCCACTCCTTCTCGGCATCGGGGGCCGCCGTCAGCAGCAACTCCCGCATCCGCAGCAACAGCGCCTGAGTCTCGTGCAGGCCGAGGGCCTCGAACTGCGCACCCAGCCGGTGCACCACCCGCCGGAAGGCATCCTGATCGTCGGCTTCGAAGGCCCGGAAGAGCTGCTCCTGAAACTGCCCGAACTCCCCACGCAACAGCGTCAGCACCTTCACCATGCGCGGCGGGGCGCGGTGGAAGGTCTCCTCGTAGTATCGAAAGTCGAGAGTAATCATCGCAAAAAGTGAATCACAGAAAAATACCCCTTGAGGCAACCCCGCACGGGGCCGTCGTCGGGAAGAAGGGAGGCTCCAGCACTTACCTAAGCCACGGAAGGTAGTAAATGTCTTCGTTTGACTTGTTGTGCGCGGCGAATAGTCGACCGAACGAGCGGATGTATCGGCCGAATTCGGCTTTTTCCTTCAGTTGTGGGTGCTACTTGGCGAGCCTATCTTTATGGCCCAACACCGGCGGACCGCCTGAACTTTCTACATACCTCTTTCGATGCGTGTTCTTGTAGCCGACGATAGTTCCGTTACCAGAGAAGTTATGCAGGAGTTCCTGCGCGAAATTGCTCCCGAGGTGGAGTTGGTGGCGGTCGGCAACGGCATCGAGGCGTACCGTGAGATGAAACAGGCCCCGTTCGACCTGCTAGTGCTCGACATCGAGATGCCCGAGATGGACGGCAAACAACTGCTCCGCTCGATGACGGTGCGGATGCCGGTGATTCTGGTGACCTACGACCCTACGTTTGCCCTCGAATCGTACGACCACGGCCAAGTGGTAGACTACCTCGTGAAGCCGGTGCGCTTCGAGCGCTTTCTGCAAGCTTACGACAAGGCCGAGCGCTACCGTGCGGCCGACGCGCCCGCTCCGTCTCTCGCCCCCGACGACGGCGACGATCAGGGCATCTTCGTGAAGGAGGGCTACCACCTGGTGCGGCTCGACCTGGACCGCGTGCGCTACATCGAGGCCATGTCCGACTACATTGCCTTCCACGTGGAAGACAACCGCAAGCACCTGGTGATGATGCCGATGAAGGAGGCCATCTCCCGGCTGCCGAAGCAGTTTATCCGCGTGCATCGCTCCTACATCGTGAACCTGCGGCACGTGGCCGTGGTGGAAGAGAACGCCGTCGTGATCGGCAAGAAGCGCATCTCGGTCAGCGCCACTCATAAGGAGGCGCTCATGAACGGCCTGCGGCTGTTTTAGAAGCTGCCCCCTGGCGGGCCGAGCGGCTGGTGTGTTTCTTTGCCGAGTCACCCTCGCCGCGACCATGTCATGCTCCGTTACCTACTGCGGCCACCGCATCTACGTCGAGACCGCCGGCGAGGGCGAGACCGTTGTCTTCGTGCACGGCTGGCCCACGAACGGGCAGCTCTGGGGTCCGCAGGTCGAGGCGTTGCGGAGGTCGTACCGGGTGGTGACGTTCGATGGGCTCGGCTTCGGCCGCTCGGACAAGCCCCGCGACCACCGCTACGGGTTCGAGAGCGCGTCCGAAGTGCTGTCGGCGGTGGTCGACGCGGTGCTACCGGAGGGTGAGCCGCTGACCCTAGTGGCGCACGACATCGGCGGCCCGGCGGCCGTACTCTGGGCGCACGCACACCGTTCGCGCCTGCGGCGGCTAATCCTACTCAACGCCCCCCTCTACCCCTTCAGCACGCCCCTCGACAAGGTCGGGCGCGTCTCGCACCGCCTGCCGGGGGTCCGCACCCTCTCGGTCACCGACTTCGGGCTGCGCAGCCTGATGAGCGCCGTGGGTCGCAACCGGAGCGCGGCGGCACGCGCGCACATAAATAACATCCTGGCGACCCACCGCGACTGGGGAAGTGCCGTCAGGCTCAAGACCATCGTAGAGCCGCTGCAAACCGACCTATTCGACACGCTCGAAGCGAAGCTGCTCTCGTTCGGGGGACCCACGCACCTGATCATCGCCCGGCGCGACCCGCTCTGCTACGCCCACATGCGGCAACTCACCGAGCGCCACCCGAATCTGCCCGCACGCTACCTGGGCGATTGCGGGCACTTCATGGCCGTGGACCGACCGGGAGAGTTGAGCGAGGCGCTGCTGAAGGTGTTGGGGGAGGAGTAGCCGGCGCACTTAAGCTTACGAGTGGGCCGGAGTTTCACTCTTTCTGGGTACCCCTCCCCGTCGTTAAGCCGGATATTGGATACTTTTAACGTAGTTCATCTCAACCTACCCCCACCCAGATGAGGTCTACTCTGCCCATCCTGCTGCTTTTCTGCGGTACGCTCGCCGCGCAGTCCATTCAAGCCCCCACCATCGGGCCACGAGGCCCGGTTTCGCAACTTCGGCATAAGGGCGACCCGGCTCCGGGTTTTCAGGTGCTCCCCACGAAGCTACCGGCGCGGCGGACGTGCCACACGCCCTACGCGGACAGTGTGCTTCGGGTGCAGTACCCGGACCTGATGTCGCCGGCCGCGTTCGAAGCCGAGATGGCGCGCATGATCGCCGAGCGGTCGGCCCAACGCACCACTTCGGAAGAAGTGTGGACGCTGCCGGTGATCGTCCACGTCGTGCATAATGGCGAGGCGGTCGGCTCGGGTCCAAACATTACGGCGGCGCAGGTACGGTCGCAGCTCGACGTGCTCAACGAAGATTTCCGCCGCCAACCAAACACGCCGGGCTTCAACACGCATCCGGCGGGCGCAGACCTGCGCGTGGAGTTCGCCCCGGCGGTGGTCGATCCCGATGGCACCCCACTGGCCGAGGCGGGCATACACCGCGTCAACGGCGGCCGCCCCGGCTGGGACTTAGAAGACATTCAGCGGACACTCAAGCCACAGACCTTGTGGGACCCCGCGCGCTACGTCAACATCTGGGTCGTGACGTTCGGCGGCGACGCCGAGAGCTTGCTCGGGTACGCACAATTTCCCAGCCTGTCGGGGTTAGGCGGACTTGAAACCAACGGCGGCCTTGCCGACACCGACGGGGTAGTAGTGCGAAACAGCGCCTTCGGGCGCATCGGCACGGCGCAATCTCCATACAACGGAGGGCGGACACTGACCCACGAGATCGGCCACTGGCTGGGGCTGCGTCACATCTGGGGCGACGGTAACTGTAGCGTAGACGACTTCTGCGACGATACGCCCGTGGCGGGCGAGCCAAATTACCGGTGCGTCGCGATCAACTCCTGCCCCGGCGGCGGCGGCGACATGATCGAAAACTACATGGATTACACCAACGACGGCTGCATGAGCGTCTTCACGAACGACCAGAAAGCCCGCGTGCGGACAGTCTTAGAGCGCAGCTCACGCCGGGCGTCGCTCCGCACGTCGACCGTACACCTTGGCAACACCTCGGGCGGTGGGGCACCACTGTCGCGCTTCACGCAGAGCGTTTCGCGCGGCTGCGCGCCTCTAGGCGTACAGTTTCAGGACCAATCGGGCGGTACTCCCAATGCTTGGCAGTGGAATTTCTACGCCGGGGGTTCATCCGTCGGTTCTTTCAGCGGCTCCACTCAGAATCTAAACTTCCAGCCTGGAGCCTACGACGTAGAGCTGATCGTCAGCAACGCCAGTGGCACCGACACTTCTTACTGCCCCGACTGCGTGGTGGCGCTTGGTAATAGTACCACTGCCCTGCCCTACGTCGAAGACTTCGAAGACAATGCAGACCTGCCCGGATGGGTGCTCTCTAACCCCGACGGCGACCGCACGTGGAGCTTCTTTGCTCGACAGAGCGCCTACGGGCAAGGGTCGTTCAGCGCCGTATTCGACAACTACGACCTGGCGACCGACCCCTCGGGCACCCTCGACGTGCTCTTTACCGGCAAGCTGGACTTCAGAGCGCCGCAAGACCCGTGGTTAGACTTCGACGTGGCCTACGCGCAGTTTAATGCCCTTTATTCCGACACGCTCGTGCTTTATTATTCTATCGACTGCGGACAGACCTTCGTGCCGTTTTGGGCCAAAGGCGGGGCCGATCTCGCCACCGCCGCGCCCACAACCGACCCATTCGTACCTAACGCACAGCAGTGGGAGCGGATCGGGGTCTCGCTGGGATTCCTGCGGGGGCAGCCCAGCGTACACCTCGCCGTAGCCAACTATTCAGGGTGGGGCAACAACCTTTACCTCGACAACGTCCGGCTGCATCGCCCTCAACCCACCGCACGCCCCGCCACTAACTTTTATTCCGTACAGGCGGACAACTGCATAGGCAGCCAAGTGAACTTCTGGGACGCCAGCGCGAACTTCCCTGCGGCCTGGCAGTGGCAGTTTCCCGGCGGTACGCCCGCCACCTCTACCGCACAGAACCCTACGGTGTTTTACGACCGGCCCGGCACCTATGACGTGACGCTCACCACCTCGAACGGTGCCGGCCAGAATCAGCAGCGTAGAGACGGCTACGTGGTCGTACGGCCGCTGCCGACGGTGGTGGCCTCTCCCACGCAGGTCACCATTGGTGCCGGCGAGAGTGCCACCCTTACCGCCGGCGGCGCGCAGTCGTACGTATGGTTACCCGAGCGCGGCCTCAACACTGACGAGGGCAGCACGGTGGTGGCCACCCCCCTGGTCACGACGGTCTACACCGTGTACGGCATCAGTGCCGCCGGCTGTGTCAACACCAGTCAGGTTACCGTGGTGGTAAACACCCCTACCGCCGCCGCCGACGTCCGGACGGAGAGCCTGCGCGTCTACCCTAATCCGAGCCGGGGGCACTTCACGGCAGATTTGAGCCACCTCCCCAGGGCCACGTACGAACTAACGATGATCGACGCCCTGGGTCGCACCACGTACCGCCGCTCCGTCAGGACCGAGGTTGCGGTAGAGCTGCACGCCCCGGCAAGAGGCATGTATCACGTACGGCTCGTCAGTAAGGATGGCAAGCACCGGTTTCAGCAGCGCATCGTGGTACAGTAGATTCCCGCTGATCGGGCGACCTCCCTCGTTGTCGGACACACTTCTACTTCAGGCACGCTTCGCCGCGCGGCGCATTCGCTTCGGACCGTACCAGAGCCAAAAACCCGTGATGGTGAAGAGCAGCAGTGCCGCGCCCGTGACGGTGGTATAAAAAAGCTTAAACCAGCCGCCGGTGCCGAGGTAGCCGTCGACGACCGAACCGTCGTGGATGCTCTCGATCACGTCCGAGTAGCGCCGTTGCACCTGAAGCACTTCGCCGGTCGCCCCGTCGAGTTGTACGCCCAGCGGCCCGGCGGTGGGCGTGCCGGGAGCGAACACGAACTTCACGACGCCCTTCGACCTGCGCACGTCGATGCGGTCGGCGTCGGGGAGCGCGGCCGTACCCAGCGTTGCCGCCGCCGCCCCTTGTGCCAACGTGTGCAGGCTGTCGAGCGGCAACCAAGCCCGCAGGTCGTCGGTGGTGCCGCGCTGTGTCCGGGGCAGAATTACCCCCGCGCTGTGCTTCTTCCACCCCAGCAGCAGCCCGCTGATCGAGATGAAGAGGAACAGCACGAACAAGAGCGCGCCGGTAGTACGGTGCCACTTCCGGGCGAGGCGCAGCACCTTAGCCTGTTGTTTTCGGCGGGGCATTCGGGACATAACGGACGGGCTGCGCCGTCACCGGCGCAGTGGGAAAGTTGACGGGGAGAGTCCGATAAGAGTACGCCACGGCTAATGAGCGGGGCCGTCGGGACGTTCCTACTCGCCGGTGAACACCACCTCGCGCCGAAAGTGGATCGAGTCCTGAAAGAGCGTCCAGTAACTCTCGGCGATCTTTTCGGGAGCAAAGGGCGTGTCGGGGGCCACGGCACCGTCGATGGTGACGGTAGCCACGTGGATGCCCG
>JBARYS010000080.1:0-7242 GCA_049648155.1 Catalinimonas sp.
CGGTCGCGGTCGTAGACGTCGTAGATGCCGTCGCCGTTTAGATCGGCCGACGAGGTCAGGGAGCCGGCCAGGTCCGGGTCGCGGAAGTTCGGCACGCCGTCGCCGTCTTGGTCACCGCTCGGGTCCAGCGTCTGCCCGCCCGCTTCGTCCCTGTCCAGGATGCCGTCGTTGTCCGAGTCGGCGTCGGTGATGTCGTTCACACCGTCGCCGTCGAAGTCGGGGGCGTAGAGGTAGTCGGGCACCGTGCCGCCGCCCTGCGTGCGGTCGTCCGACCAGTCGCCGTTGTTGTTGTTGTCTTCGCCGGCCGTGGCCAGGCCGTCGTTGTCGTCGTCGTCGTCGCGGTAGTCTTCGAAGGTGTCGCCGTCGGTGTTGCGGAGGTCGGCGTTCGAGCCGTCTACGTTGCTCACCCCCGCCGCCGCGCCGCCGGGCACGTTGTCGTAGAGGTCGCGGATGCCGTCGCCGTCGCTGTCGGCGTTGAAGCCCGCCTCGTCCGAGGGGTCGTTGTTGTTGCCGGTCGCGTCCCAGTCGGGGCGGCCGTCGCCGTCGGCGTCGTGTCCCTCAATTTGGTCCGGAATCTCGTCGTCGTCGCTGTCCAGGTCGAGGTAGTCGGCCGCGCCGTCGTCGTCGCTGTCGCGGGGTTCGATGAGCGTGCCGCCCTGGTCGGGGTCAAAGCCGTCGGCCAGCCCGTCACCGTCCGCGTCGGTGGCCGAGGGGGCCACGTAGGCGAAGGTAAGTTGTGCCTCGCGGTTATCGGTGATGCCGTCGTTGTCCGAGTCCAGGTCACGGTAATTGCGCAGGCTGCCCCCGCCGCCGAAGTTGGGCGCGGGCAGCGGATTGGTGGCCAGCGGATCGTGCAGGCCGTCGCGGTTCGTGTCGGTGAAGTGGGCCACGGTGCCGTTCTTACCGGCCGTGCCGCCGGCTTCAATCACGTCGACGATGCCGTCGCCGTCCGAATCTAAGTCCAGGTAGTCGGCCAGGCCGTCTTGGTCGGTGTCGGGCCGTGTCAGGTTCGGGGCGTCGTCCACCAGGCCGTCACCGTTGCCGTCGGCCGTGCCGGGTGGGTACTGCCCGTCGGCGTTCATCAGCGGGCGGGGCGCGCCGCCGTTGGCCTCCACACCGTCGGGCAGGCCGTCGTTGTCAGAGTCAAGGTCCAGGCTGTTGACCAAGCCGTCGAGGTCGGCGTCGAACTGGTCGTCGATGCCGTCGCCGTTGCGGTCGTTGAAGCCGGGAAATTCGGGGTCGAGGTAGTTGGGGATGTCGTCGCCGTCGTGATCAGCCAGGTAGTCGCCCTCCACACTGTTCGGGATGCCGTCGTTGTCCGTGTCGGCGTCCGCGCCGTCGTCCAGCCCGTCGCCGTCAAAGTCGCACGTATACTCGTAATCACGCGTGTTCGTGTTGAGCGCCAAGAAGCCGAAAGACCACGTGTTGATCAAGTCTTCGTTGCCGTTGCCCCAGGTGTGTAGCACCGTGTTGGTGCCGTCCAGCTCCGTTTCGGGGTTGGAGTTCAGGTTTGAATTCAGGTTCGTGTTGCTGTCGTCCCAGTAGATCAGGTCGAACGTCGTGCGGGGCCGTACGTCGGTGATGCTCAGCCCCACGTTGTTGCCCTCTACGTCCCAGAGCGGCACGTGCAGTGGCCCCGACGTGAAGCGGCCCGAGATCGTCAATGCCTGCCCGGAGGGAACGTTGTTGCCCAGCCCGTCGCGGCCGTTCCAGCGCACCGCCTGCCGCCCGGGCGTGGTGATTTCCGCCTCGATGATCACGTCTTCAGTGCCCGTCTGGTAGCCCGCCGTGCCGTCAAGGTCCACCACGATGGCCACGAAGCCCCGCTGCCCGCTCTCGAACAGCACCACGCCCGACGCCCCCCCGCCCGTGGGGTTGCAGTAAGCATTCACGTCGCTGATGCTCACCTCGGGCAGTTCGGAGGTGGGGTAAACGTCGATGTCCGGGTTGTTGACAAACAGCTCGTATTCGGCCCGGGCGCTGTTGTTGGTCCGGCTCTTGCGCAGCTCTTTGAAGTCGGTGGTGCCGGCCAGCGTCGGGTCGGCACCGGTCGAGTTGGCGTAGACCAGCATGCCGAACGGCCGGATGCCTTTCAGGTCGATCTCTTTGACGTACGAGCCGCTGAAGCCCGGCGAAGGCACGCGGGCAAAGAGCTGAAATTCGGTCGACAGGAGCGCAGAGCCGCTCCCCGCCGTGAACGACCACGTCTGCGCGTGCAGCCGGCCGGGGCGCTCCGTGCCGTTGTTGTACACCGAAAAGTCCCAGAGGTCATACCAGCTCCTTAAGGTGTAGACGCTGCCGTTCCGCGTCTGGTAGAACTCCACGTAGAAGTTCTGGGCGGAGCCGGTGTTGTTCGTGTAGGTGAGGGCGTTGTAGCCGCTCGCGCCCACCTCTGCCCTCGGCCCGGCGGCCGCTTCGGCGTAGCTGCCGATCACGCCCGGCCCGGGGGCCAGGGCGGCTGAGTTGCCGCTGTTGCGACGCAGCGTGTCGCGGTCCACCTCGTTGCCCGCGTTGTCGCGGATGACAATGACTAGGTCGCCGAAGTTGTCGTTGTTGCCGATGCGGCGCACACCGTAATAAAGTGCCTCGCCGGCGAGCATTCGCACGTAGAGGCGCTCGGCCGGGGAAGCGTTCGGTTTGAGAAAGTTGTTCGAGTTTGCCGCGTCGTCGTGCTGTAGGTAGCCGATAAACTGATTCGTGCCGTTGGCCGAGCCGGAGTTGGTAGGAGTGAGGTTCTTCGACCCTTCGGCGAACAACGCGCCCGACAGTAGGAGGGTAGATATGAAAAGTGAGCGGTAGCGGTTAAACAAGGGCATAGCGTTCTGAAGAACTTAGAAAAATCTGGGACCAACGGGCGTCCGCCCCGGAAACCCCGTAACTGTCTGGCGATCAGACGGAAGTTTCCCAATGACGTCCGGCAAAAGTGAATTAGGGGCACTCCCGGCGGCGTGCGGCCTTAGGGAGAGACCTTACGCACGTGCCGACTGCGGGCGACTTGAGGAAGCGGCGTGGACACGATGCCCTTCGGCAAGTGGAGGGCATCGGGGACCGTTCGATACGCCCGGCGCGTACACATGCACAAGGTGGTTTGTGGCGGTAAGGCCTCGGGAGAGCACAAATCGTTCGCTTTCAGCACTTTAAGTAACCGCCGGGCCCTCTGCTACGCCGCCCGCAAAAAAGGCCCGCCGGTGGATGCTGCCATTCCGCATCTGATGTACATGGCATCTTCGAATGATCTGCAAATACCTGGAATCATACGATTTGCCCTGTAGGTTACAGACTTGCGTTGCTTCCGTATCGTACAGGGTTCTCGGATGAAATAGTGATGCTATGTTGGGGGTAAGGCGTTCCGGCGGCATGGCCGTGCTGTCGGCGGGATGCTCCACTGGTTTCAGCCCTAACGCGACGAGTCGACTCGCCGTCACACCGACCATTCTACCCTTCGAACAGATCGGAGCTGAGGTAGCGGTCACCCCGGTCGCAGACAATACAGACGATCACGCCCTTGTCTAGGTCTTTCGCCACTTCGAGGGCAGCGTGCGCCGCCCCGCCGCTGCTCATGCCCGCCAAGATCGACTCCTCCTGCGCCAGGCGGCGCGTCATGGTCACGGCCTGCTCGCTGCTCACGTCCACGATGCGGTCCACGCGCGCGGGTTCGAAAATCTTGGGCAGAAACGCCGGCGACCAGCGGCGGATGCCCGGGATGCGGGACCCTTCGGTGGGCTGCGTGCCGACGATCTGCACGGCGGGGTTCTGCTCCTTGAGGTAGCGCGAGGTGCCCATGATGGTGCCGGTGGTGCCCATGGCCGAGACGAAGTGCGTGACCTGCCCCTTGGTGTCGCGCCAGATTTCCGGGCCGGTGGTGCGGTAATGCGCACGGTAGTTGTCGGGGTTGGCAAACTGGTCGAGCATAAAGTAGCCCCGCTCGTCGCGCATCCGCTCGGCCTCTTGGCGGGCGTACTCGATGGTGCCCTCGGCGGGCGTCAGGATCACCTCGGCCCCGTAGGCGCGCATGGTCTTGATGCGCTCGGCGGTGGCGCTCTCCGGCATCAGCAGCGTCATGCGTACGTCCAGCGCCCGAGCCGTCATCGCCAGGGCGATGCCCGTGTTGCCGCTGGTAGCCTCCACGAGGCGGTCGCCGGGGCGGACATCACCCCTCGCCAGCGCTTGGCTGATCATCTGGTAGGCGGCGCGGTCCTTCACGCTGCCGCCGGGGTTTTGTCCCTCCAGCTTGCCCAGAATCCGCACGTGCGGGTAGGGGTTGATGCGGTCGAGCGAGACCAGCGGCGTGTTGCCGATCAGGTCGAAAATCTTCATGCTCACGTTTTGTAGATGAGGCGGTCGGGCGGGTGGCGATCTACTGCGGGGTCGGCCTCGGCGCGCGCCTGGTAGTAGACCTTCGTGTAGGGCGGTACGCTGCGCGTGACCCACACGTTGCCGCCCAGCGTGCTGTGGTGGCCGATGCGCGTCTCGCCGCCCAGAATGGTTGCCCCGGCGTAGACCACCACGTGGTCTTCGATGGTGGGGTGGCGCTTCCGCTCGGCGTCCTCCTTGCGTACGCTCAGCGCGCCCAGCGTCACGCCCTGAAAGAGCTTCACGTGCGCGCCGATCTCGGTCGTTTCGCCGATCACCACGCCCGTGCCGTGGTCGATGCAAAAGTGCTCGCCGATGCGGGCGGCGGGGTGGATGTCGATGCCCGTCTTGCTGTGTGCCCACTCCGTAATCATGCGCGGCAGCAGCAGCACGCCCCGCCGGTGAATTTCGTGCGCCACGCGGTAGGCGGCAATCGCCAAGAAGCCGGGATAAGTGCGGATCACCTCGTTGAGCGACTTCGCGGCCGGGTCGCCCTCGTAAATGGCCCGTACGTCGAGGTGCAGCTTGCGGTACACCTCCGGCAGGGCAGCCATGAACCGCTCGGCAATCTCGGCATTCCGCTCGGTGCCCAGACGGTGCGTGCAGAGAATACCCTCCAACTCCAGCCGCAGTTGCTCCAGTTGCAGGGCCACCTCCGCCTCGTTCTGCAACGCGCGCTCGGCGAAGCCCGGAAAGAGTGTGCTCAGCAGACGCTCAAAAAAGTGGGCCACCACGCCGGGAGCGGGGCAGGCCGGGCGGTTGCGGTGCGCCTCGTAGAGGGTCGTGATGAATGCGGCGTCCATGGGGGGTGAAGTGGCGAAGTCTGAAGTCTAAGGACCGAAGACCGAAGTCTTGAAGTGCGAAGTAAAAATAGCGATCTTGTCAATCGTCGCGGGGGCCGCCTCCGGCTCTTCGGCTCCTCACCCTACCATCACGTAGCCTGTTGGGTAGCGGTAGGTCGAAGAGCTCATGCGGCTGCTGACGGCCAGTGCCAGCGTGATCGTCCCGACCCGCCCGAGGAACATCGAGGCGATGATCACACCCTTTCCCAGGGCCGAAAGGTCGCTGGTGATGCCCATGCTTATCCCCACCGTGGCAAAGGCCGACACCTGCTCGAAGATCAGCGGCAGCAGCTCTTTGCCCGGCTCGGCGACCGTCAGCAGCAGGATGCCCACGAAGTTGTAGGCGATGGCGAACGCGAACACCGAGAACGCCTTGAAGAGCAAGTCGGTCGGGATGGTGCGGCGGTCGAACTCTACGGTGGTGCGCGAGCGGATGGTGGCCAGCGCCGAAATCGCGATCAGCAGGAACGTGTTGGTCTTGATGCCGCCGCCCGTCGACCCCGGGCTCGCCCCGATGAACATCAGCGCCATAAACATGATGAGCGTGGCCGGAGCCAGCGCGCCGATATCGACCGTGTTGAAGCCGGCCGTCCGCGTCGTGACCGACTGGAAGAACGCGGCGATCACCTTCGGCACCAGCGTCTTGTCGGCCAGCGTGTTGTTCCACTCGAAAGCCAAGAAGAGCACCAGGCCGACCGCTATCAGCGCCAGCGACGTGTAGACCGACATCTTCGTGCCGATCAGCCACTCCTTCCAGGGCTTTTTGAGGCGCTCGCGCAGGGCCTGGCGCGAGAACAGGTCGGTAATGGTGCTGAACCCCAGCCCCCCCAAGATGATGATGCCCGCCACCACCACGTGCAGCACGTACGCCTCGCGCACCAGCCCCTGATAGAGGCCGTTCGAGTAGAGGCTGAAGCCTGCGTTGCAGAACGCCGACACCGAGTGAAACAGCGAGAAGAACAGCCGCTGGCGTGTGGAATAGAACTCCGCCTGCGCGCCCCAGGTGAGGTAGATCAGCGCGAAGCCCAGCGCCTCGATCACCAGCGTGATGCTGATGACCCGCCGCAGCAGCCCCTTGGCTTCGAACAAGGTCTCGCTGCTGAGGTGCTCGCGGATCACCGACTGCTGCCGCAGGCCCATTCGCTGGCTGAGCAGCGTGGTGAAGAAGGTGGCGAACGTCACGATGCCGATGCCGCCCAACTGGATGAGCAGCAGGATTACGAGCTGCCCTTTGAGGGTGAAGTAGGTGGCCGTGTCGACCACGATCAGCCCCGTGACGCACGCCGCGCTGGTAGCCGTGAAGAGGGCGTCGAGCGGGGGCATGCCGCCGGGCGGGCGCGTCATGGCGGGAAGCATCAGCAGGCCGGTGCCGACGCCCACCAGCGCCAGGAAGCTGGCGATCAGCAGCGTGGCGGGCTTCACGCGCACCCGCGACAGCGCCGACGTCGCCCGGGTGATCTCCAGCACGCCTAACGTGAGCACAAAGACCGAGAGGATCAGCCGGTAGGCGCGGTCGCCCTTGGCCACCTCGAACGTCCAGAGCAGCACCTCCAGAATACGGTCGCCGGTCAGGAAGCGCAGCAGCCCGCCCACCAGCAGGAAGAACACCAGCAGCGCCTCCAGCCAGGTGCGCCGCAGGAACCGCACCCGCTCGAACGAGTAGAGCACCCGCGTGAGGTAGATCACCACGAAGAGCGTAAAGATCGCGTCGAAGCTCGTCAGCAGCAGACCGCCCCGCAGCTCGCTCACGTCGAAGCCGTAGCGGTAGATTAGCAGCGCCAATGCCCCCATCACGTTCAGGACGGTCAGGTAGCGCAGCACGCGCTCCACCAGGGGGCGGCTGGCGTAGAGCCCTTCGTTGAGGCGTTCAATCCGCATGGAGTAGGGGGGTAAGGGCCATCCGCTCGGCTTCGGCCAAAAGGCGCGCCCGGTCGACGGGCACCACGCCGACCGACTCGCACACCAGCCCGCCCGCCAGGTTTGCCAGCGCCAGCAACAGGGCGGGGGGCAGGTTGCGCGCCAGCGCCAGCGCCGCCACGCTCACCAC
>JBARYS010000081.1:0-2296 GCA_049648155.1 Catalinimonas sp.
GAGCATTGACCAGGGCGGCAACGTGGAAACGTCCGAGTTGACCACCCACGACGCCCCCACCTTCGTGCGCCACGACGTGATCCACTACTGCGTGCCGAACATCGCCTCGCGGGTGGCCCGCACCGCCACCACGGCGCTGAGTAACATCTTTACGCCCATTTTGCTGAAAGCGGCCCACCTAGGGGGCGTCGAGGCGCTGATTTTCGCTCGCCCCTGGTTCATGCGGGGTATTTACGCCTACCGGGGCAGCGTGACGAACGCCCACCTCGCCAAGCGCCTCGACCTGAAGTACACCGACCTGAAGCTGCTGGCGGCCGCCCGCATTTGATCTTCACCCCACCCTGGCGCTTCCAACGACGCGCCCGCACTCACTCGGATAGTTGGCCTTTTTTGCCGATTTTGTGCCGCTGGTGTCGAACGTACGTCCTGTCGTTACTCAGGTGCCGTGCGTTGACGTCCCCAAAAAGTTTGTTTTTTGCTGCGCTTTGACGAACATCGGTGCGCCGACGTGCCGCCGGTGCTCACCTGTCCTGCGTTGGGTTTTCCGGTAAGAAGCAGGGAAATAGCGCATCGGCACGACCAAGGATCAGAAAAGAGTGGTTCGGAAAAGTGCGAGCATGGTACGTATCGGGCTAATTATTACTTCGCAATAATCTTACGATGTATGTTAATTCTTAAATTACTTATAGATTTGCCGCGAACAATAAGGTAGCCACCATGATCTCGCTGAATTCTCCTGAGTCTTCCATCCGCCATGGTGCCGAGCAACTTCCGCGCCGTGACTTCTTTTTCGGTGCACCTCTGCGCGCTTTATTGGTGGGTGTTTTCTGCCTCTACAGCACGATGTGGACGCCGGCAGCCCGGGCGGCTCCGCTCGGTACGCAGGCCCGCAACGCCGGTAATGCCATGATGCTCAACGGCATTGACCAGTACGCCTTGGTGCCGGCAAGCGACAGTTTGTCGGTGGGCGCAGACTCTACGAAGTTGACCGTCGAAGCGTGGGTGTATCTTGTTCAACACAAAAATTTTAACGCCATTGCCACCGTGCGCGAAGACTTTTCGGCCAATCAGTCGTGGGCTCTGTTCATCGCGAAAGAGGGCCAGATCTTCTTCAAGATCAACACTGAAGTAAATGCCTTTTTTAGCGAATCGTTCGTGCCCCTGAACGAGTGGACACACGTGGCGGTGGTGTTCGACGGCCACCTGCCGGAAGCAGAACGTAAGAAGCTCTACATCAACGGACAGCTAGATAAAGTAGGTAGCAGCGTCTTCCGCCGCATTTTTGATGTGGACGCTCGCCTCTTCATGGGTGTCTTGGCTCAAAACCCTGATTCGCACTTCGCCGGCCAGATCGACGAAGTGCGGGTGTGGGACCGCGCGCTCAGCACTACCGAAATTCGGGATCAGATGAGCCGTACGCTTACGGGCAATGAAGCCAACCTAAAGGGTTATTGGACGTTCGACGACGCGCCGGGTACAAACAAGACGAGCGTTGCCGGACTAGACGCCTCTTTCGTAGGTAGCCCTTCGTTTCCGGCCGCCACCACGCCGCTCGGTTACGAATCTTTCCACACCTACAGCCCGGCGGGTAGCTACAGCAAAACGACGACCCTCAGCGACGCGGTGCTGATCGACAGCCTCTCGCCGGACATCGAAGGCATACAGCTCTACCAGGCGGAGTTTGTGACGGGCAGTGTCACCGTCGACGTGGTGGGTGTGTTTTCAGTGATCGCCGATACTACCGGCGACCACGGGTACCGCTTCAACTTCACGCCCAACTCCTACACTGGGCAGTCTCTGGAGAGCCGGGTGATGTCGGCCGCGAGCTTCCAGGTAGAGCCTAACCAAACCATCGTCGGGACTACCTACGAAGTAGGCAACGGGGCCACGATGGCCGGCAAGGAGTATTACGTAACGCCCATCGACGTGCTGCCCATCGAACTGACCGACTTCAGCGCCGAGGTGAGCGGCGACGCGGTGGTTCTCACGTGGGAGACCGCCACCGAGATCAACAACGCGTACTTCACCGTCGAGCGTAGCACCGACGGGCAGCACTTTGAGGCCGTGGGGCAGGTGACCGGAGCCGGTAACAGCGGGCAGAGCCTCAGCTACACGTGGCAGGACGTAGCGCCCCCCGCCGGGAGGCTCTACTACCGCCTGAAACAGACGGACTTCGACGGTACTTACGCATGGTTCACCCCTCAGGAAGTACGATTCCTCACGACCCTTCGCGTCGTGTCGGTGGCCCAGCAGGTGCAAGCGTCCGGCCTGAGTGTCTCGGTGGCAACCGATCAGG
>JBARYS010000082.1:0-6704 GCA_049648155.1 Catalinimonas sp.
ACCTACGCCCTTTATCGACTTAGTGAAGAAGAGCTAAACGTGCTGGAAGGCGATGGGGCCCGTCATAGGCATGAAAAGCTTCGTCGCAACCCTCGCCGGGCACGTGGCGGCCGAAGCGGTTCGGTTACGGAAGTAATTGCGTCTGGCACGCCGGCGCACGTCTGCGCCGTACGTTAGCCTGCTCACTTATCGGCAGTGCCCAACGACCCACCGCCCGTGCTACTCCCGCACCCGTTGCACCGTCGCCATCGCCTCGCGCACGTGGGTGGCCAGATCGCCCCAGCGCTGCTCCTTGATGATCTCCTTCGGGAAGAGCTTCGAGCCCATGCCCACGCACGTGACGCCCGCCTCGAACCAGGGGCGTAGGTTGGCTTCGGTGGGCTCGACGCCGCCCGTCGGCATGATGCTCGACCAGGGGCAGGGGCCCTTCACGGCCTTCACGAACGAGGGGCCGCCCACCTCTGAGGCGGGGAAGATTTTAACTACTTCGGCCCCCAACTCTTCGGCGCGGCCGATCTCGGAGAGCGAGCCGCACCCCGGCGACCAGAGCACCTTGCGGCGGTTGCAGACGCGCGCCATCTGCTCGGACAGGATCGGCGAGACCACGAAGCACGCACCCAACTGGAGGTAGAGGGCGGCCGTGCCGGCGTCGATCACCGAGCCGATGCCCAGCATCAGCTCGGGGGCCTCGGTGGCGGCCCACTTGTTGAGTGCGCCGAACGTCTCGTGGGCGAAGTCGCCCCGGTTGGTGAACTCGAACACGCGCACGCCGCCGTCGTAGCAGGCGCGCAGCACGTGTTTGCAGGTGTCGAGGTCGGGGTGGTAGAAAACGGGCACCATGCCGGTTTCGGCCATTTTAAGAGCTACCTGAATGCGGGTGAATCGGGCCATGTGTGGGTGGGATCAGTCGGAAGGGTTTTCAGTTTCGGGGAACAAAGCTCGCACGAAAACGGCGAAGTTGAGCGCGGGCGCGGCCGAGCACGTGTGCGCTTCGGTGCAGATGCGCACCTGGTCGACGCCCGTAAACACCCACACCTGCCGCGCTTCGGGATAGATGAACCACGCGCAGCGGACGCCCGCCCGTAGGTACTCGGCCGGCTTGCGCCGGTTCTGCACGTCGCTGTCAATGAGGGCTTTTTCGCTGACTCTCATGTACTCCTCGCGTTCGATGGTTCCCCGGTTCCACTCGTATTTGTAGCGTCCGCGCGGCGGCCCCCAGGCCAGGAACTTCCCGAGCGACATGCGGCGGCCCCGCCGTTCGGGGGGCTTGCTGAGTAGTCATCGAAAGCAACTTACAAAACCCCGGGCGGGGCGGGAGCAACCACGATGAGGATCACGCGAGGAACACCCGCAGTTCGTGCGCACCGACCCGCTCCACGTCGAGGCGTAGGTACGTGCTCTGCTCTACGGTCTCGGTGTTGTGGGCGGCGGGCTGATCGTTCAGCAGTACGCGCGCGGGGCGGCGGCCGTCGGGCAGGGGCAGCAGACACCGCGTGCGCGTGGCGCTGCTGGTGAAGCGCAAGTGCAGTTCGTCGGGCTGAGGACGTGTGTATTCGTAGGCGGCGTAGCCGTTCGAGGCGGGGTATTTGCCCATCACGCGAACTTCGTCTACCCCGGCGAAGGTCCAGCGCGGAGCCAGCGTCACCTCGCCGAAGGCCGGGCCGGTGCTCTTGACGCCCGCCAACCCTTCGAGTAGGGCGTAGTGGACGGCGGCGGCGGCCCAGTTGCGCGGCCCGCCGTACGAGGCGATTTGTGGGGCGTAGGCAACCCGCTGCGGCGAGGCGGTCAACCCCAGCACGATCCAGTCGCCGGCCGGGTCGAGCAGCTCGAAGCGGACGTCGCGGACCGTCCGCTCCGGGTGTGGGTTGTTGAAGCCGTAGAGGTACGCCCCCACGCTGCGGCTCTTCGCGTTGGGCACGTCGGCGGCTACGCGCAGCTTCTCCGGTACGTTCGACGAGACGAACCACCAAGAGTGCACGTTGTCGCCGCGCTTGAAGAAGTGCTCGGCCGTGGTGCCGTCGGCGTAGTGCAGCACCACTTTGCCGAGGTAGTCGCCGCCGCCCTGCGCGTGGACGAGGTAGAACGCCCCCGCGCGGTCGCCGTACGGCACCGTGGCCTCGGTCGTGTAGCCCGCCCGCGCCGAGAGGATCAGTACGCCCTTACGCCCGTTGGCGGCGGGGTCGACGATCTGGAACGGCACGCCCTCGAACGTCTGTGCGCCCGTCGGGAAGTTCGCCAGGTCGTTGTCCGCCTCGCCCGTGAAGCCCGGCACGCCGGGTGCGCCCGCCCCGTGGGTGTCGGCGTTCACCACGTCGCTCAGGTCCAGGGGCACGTAAGTCTGCTCCTTCTCCGGTGCCATCGACCCTCGGTAAGCGAACTCGAACAGGTCGCCGTGCGCGTCGGCGGTGGCGGCCATGCGGCGCAGCACGTCCACGCCGTACGCCTCAAAGCCGTGCCGGAACGCTCCGTGCGCCAGCTCACCCCCTACCAGCGGTGACACGCCGCCGTTCATGTACTCCCATTTGGGCACGTGCCAACCCTGCTCGTAAGCCGGGAAGCAGAGGTACCACTCGCCCGGCGACGAGGCGGGCATCTTTTCACGGATCTGCTGGTAGCGCCGGATGATTGCTCGCCCCTTCGCCGGGTCGATGTCGCGGTTCAAGGCGTAGGCGTGCGAAAGGGTCACTTGCTCGTCGAGGGGCGTGTCGCCGAAGTCAGGGATTTGCACCGGATCTTCGGGCACGTGCTGACGGTAGTGCGTGCCGGTCCAAGCCAGCGCGTCGATACGCGCCAGCAGCTCTTCGCCGAGCGCCCGGTACCGTGCGGCTTCCTGGTCGCGCCCTAGGTGCGCCAGCATCCGCCCGAGGTACTTGCAGCCGATCTGCAGCCCGATGGTGTCGCCGTACATCACGCTCCAGTCGGTCACGCCGGGCTTCGCCATCATGGTGTCCCCCCCGAATTTGGCGGCGAGCGCCCTCGGCTGAAAGTCCCAAATGTCGATGGTGTAGCCGCGCTTGGGCAGTCGGAACCGCTCCGACCATCGGTAGTCGTCCGACGTGGCGTAGTCGACCGCCCGCTTGCAGGCGTCGATTTTAGAGGCCATCCAGGCGTCGTCGCCGGTGGTGGTCCAGGTCTCCCACACGCCGATCAGGTAAGTGAATTCGCCCATGTTTTCGATGGGAATGCGCACGAAGACGGTGTCGTCCGCGTCATCCTGGCCGGCGCGGTATACGAACCGATCGCCGAAGCGCGTCGCCCAGTTGTCGAAGCTCTCGGGAGGATGTTTGCAGTTGTCGGCCACCATGCCGTCGGGGCGCTGCGAGTGGGTCCAGAGGTCCATACCCGAGACCACGTCGGTATCGTAGTACTTCTGCGCCTTGAGCACGTGCACGTGGTCCTGAAACCAGCCGGCGTAGACCTTGTACGTCTTCCCGCCCACGCGCCGGTAGAGCGGCGGGTGGAGCATCGTCGAATGCACTGCCATCTGCCACAGCTTGCGGAACTCGCCCCCCGCGTCGTCCACGTCCGTCTCACCATCGACCGCGAAGGTGAGGATGTCCAGAAGCCGCCCCCGCCGGTCGAGCAGCAGTGCGTGGTGTTGCCCCAGCGCCCCGCCGACGGTGAACGTGGCCCGGTCGTCGACGTCTTGCTCGTAGTAGACGGTGCCCCGCCCGTCGAGGCAGCGCAGGCGGCCCGGCGCGTTGGTCCCGATCTCAGCCTGTTCCAGGGGTTTGTGGTGGTGGGCATCTGCCCCGGAGAGTAACGTAAGCAGCCCGCCCCGGCCGTTGAGATCGTGCCGGTCTTGCGCCTGAGCTTGCCAAGCGCTCGCACCAGCCACGCCGCAGGCTGCCGCCACGCCGCTTTTCTTCAGGAAGTTTCGTCGGGAGCTCATTGTATGGCGGTTTGATGCAATCAGAAAGAGGGGGGCGAGGAGCACGCATACTCGTGAGACGGGGGGCGGACCGGGATCCGTCCGCGCGGTATAACAAGCTGTTGGGGGCTCCGTAACTAAGGAATCGCCGGCCGACGGCACGACAGAGCGACCACGTGACTGACTGGAAGGTGCACGCCGCTCGTTGGTCCGAATGGAGTCTTTCGTCGTCGGCGGAATCATCCGACTGAAAACGCACGCTACCTACATGGACGCACAGAGTAAGGATTTCCTCGTTCGCTACCTCAACAACGCTTCTCCCACGGGCTTCGAAGCCCCCGGCCAGCAACTCTGGCTCGACTACCTCCGCCCCTACGTCGACGAGCACTTGACCGACGTGTACGGCTCGGCGGTGGGCATCGTGAACCCCGACGCCGCCTACCGCGTGGTGATCGAGGCGCACGCCGACGAGATCTCTTGGTTTGTCCATTACATCACCGACCAGGGGTATATCTACATCCGCCGCAACGGCGGCTCCGACTACACCATCGCCCCGGCCAAGCGCGTCAACATTCACACCAAGGGGGGCTTCGTGAAGGCCGTGTTCGGCTGGCCCGCCGTGCACGTGCGCCGCGACAAGGACAACGAGCCCAAGGCCGAGCAGAAGACGCTCTTCCTCGACTGCGGGGCCGAGACTAAGGAGGAGGTGCTGGAGATGGGCATCCACGTAGGGTGTGTGGTGACGTTCGAGGACGAGTTCATGGAGATGAACGACCGCTACTACGTGGGGCGGGCGCTCGACAACCGCATCGGCGGCTTCATGATCGCCGAGGTGGCCCGCCGCCTCAAGGAGCGTGAGCAGAAGCTGGGATACGGCCTCTACGTGGTCAACGCCGTGCAGGAGGAGATCGGCCTGCGCGGGGCCGAGATGATCTCGCGGCGCATCAAGCCGCACGTGGCCCTGGTCACCGACGTGTGCCACGACACGCAATCGCCGCTCTACAACAAGGTGGAGCAGGGCGACCAGCGGTGCGGCGGCGGCCCGGTGCTGACCTACGGCCCGGCCGTGCAGAACAACCTGCTGAATCTGGTGGTCGAGACCGCCGAAGCCAAGGAGATTCCCTTCCAGCGGGCGGCGGCCAGCCGTTCGACGGGCACCGACACCGATGCGTTCGCTTACTCGGCCGAGGGCGTGGCTGCGGCGCTCGTTTCGCTGCCGCTCAAGTACATGCACACCACGGTCGAGACCATTCACCGCGACGACGTGGAGCGGGTCATCGAATTGCTCTACGAGACGCTGCTGGCCATTGAGCCGGGGCATGACTTCCGCTACATCAAATAACGGCCCTCGCCGCTCGCCGCCGTCGGCACGCGCGTGTCCGCAACCTCTTCCTATCCACGTTTTCTAAGTCGCCCGGAACGGACGTATCGATCCCGGCGACTTCCGAACTATGAAAGCTTCTACTCCCCACGACGAACAGGAACGGCTGGCGGCGCTACGGCGCTACGAGGTGCTCGACACCCCGGCGGAGCCCGCCTTCGATGACCTCGTGCAACTCGCCTCGCAGGTTTGCGGCACGCCGGTTTCGCTCATCACGCTGATCGACGAAGACCGCCAGTGGTTTAAGGGCAAGGTGGGCATTGACCTCGACCAGACCCCCCGCGAGGTGGCATTCTGCGCGCACGCCATTTTGCAAGAAGAGGTGATGGTGGTGAAAGACGCCCGCGAAGACGAGCGCTTTGCCGATAACCCCTTCGTCACGGCCGACCCGGACATTCGCTTCTACGCCGGGGCACCGCTGATCACGCCCGACGGCTATCGCCTCGGGACGCTCTGCGTGATCGACCAGCAGCCGCGCGAACTGACCGATCAGCAGGTGTTCGCCCTCCGTACCCTCGCCAAGCAAGTGATCGACCAGCTCGAACTGCGCAGCCAACTGCGGCGGGTCCAGCGGATCAACGAAAACCTGGAGCAGCTCGCCAAGACGCAGCAACAGGTGATCTCCGTAATCTCTCACGACGTGCGCGGCCCGCTGGCGAACCTCAACAACGTGTTCCTGCTGCTGAAAGAGGGAGGCATCCGACCCCAGGACTTTCATCTGAACGTCCCTAAGATGCAGCATTCGCTCGAAGGGACGCTGCAACTCATCAACAGCCTCTTGCGGTGGACTTCGGCGCAGTTGCGGGGGCAGGAGATGCAGCCGGTGCAACTGCCCCTGCACCCGCTGGCCGAAGAGGTGCTCGACGAGCTCCGAATGTTCGACATGAAGGGCAACCAACTGCGCAACCTTGTGCCGCCCGACCTGCACGTGCGGGCCGACCCCGACATGCTGCGCTTCGTGCTGCGAAACCTGCTGCAAAACGCCGTCAAGTACACCCTCGACGGGGAGGTGGAGATAGCGGCAACCCGCCGCGAAGACCGCGTAGAGATCCGGGTGCGCGACACCGGCGTCGGCATGGAGGAGACCACCCGGGCGCACCTGTTCGACGCCGACGTGCGGCGCTCGCGGCCGGGCACGGCGGGCGAGCGGGGCACGGGCATCGGCCTGATGATGAGCCAGACGTTCATCGTACGCCACGGCGGCGAGATGCGTGTCGAGAGCACCGAGGGCAGGGGCAGTACGTTCGCCTTCACTCTGGCCGATAACCCGGCGCGGGCGTGAATACTTTCGACCAGACCGGCCGCCCGGTCGTACTTGCCGCCCCCGCCCGGCGGGTGGTCTCGCTGGTGCCTTCGCAGACGGAGCTACTGATCGACCTGGGCGTCGAGGTGGTGGGACGCACCAAGTTCTGCGTGCACCCCGCCGGGAGCGTCAAGGCCATTCCGGTGGTC
>JBARYS010000083.1:0-4368 GCA_049648155.1 Catalinimonas sp.
CAGCAGCATTTTCCGGTAGTGCTGTATTTAGGGGGCTGACCCTTGCGGAGAACCCCGTGATGCAGCCAGCGAACGTAGATTCCAGCGCGCTCTTCCACCCCCTAGCCCAACCAAACCAGTGCGACAATCTGGGTTGCGCCCCTTCAATCAACTAATATCCCGGCTATTGTTTTTATACATTGTTGGCATTTCGTTGTTTTTGTTTTACCTGAAATCAATTTTTTGTATGTTTTTAGATATTTCTATTCTTTTAAAAATAGATTCCATAATTAAATCATATAATTTTTCTTTGAGTTCTAAGTCTTCAATACCAACGTCTATGTTTGGATTGTCATTTACCTCAACTACATATACTTTATTACCTATCAATTTTAAGTCTACACCATATAAGCCATCACCAATCAATGCAGAAGCTTTTAAGGCTGTACGTATTACATTTTTGGGCACCGTGTTAATACTCATTGTTTCAGAATCACCCGAGTTATCTTCTTCAATACCTTCCCAATTATATATTTGCCAATGACCTTTCGACATATGATACTTGCAAGCAAATAAAGGTGTATTATCTATTATTCCTATTCTCCAATCAAAGTCTGAATACACAAACTCTTGACAAACAACCATATCGGATTTTTTAAAAAGGTTGTTTAACACAGCCACTGCTTCATCCTTATTTTCAACTTTAGTTATACCCAATGAAAATGCACTATCAGGTTGTTTTAGTACCAGTGGATAATTCATTTCGTTAAGCACATCCTTACTAAACATATTCTTGGTGAAAATAGTAGTGTTGGGCGTCAATATTTTATGTTTTCTAAATAGCTCATTCTGATAAATTTTGTTTGAGCATTTTAAAATTGACCACGGGTCATCAATCACTACCAGCCCTTCGGCATAAGCCATTCTGGAAAATTCATAAGTATGGTTGTTAACGCTTGTTGTTTCGCGAATAAATAGGGCATCGAATTCGTTTATCTTATTAAAATCTGATTTTGTAATAAATTCAACATACATCCCTTTTCGGTTTGCTGCACTTTTAAAGTGTTGTAAGGCTTTTGAACACGATGGAGGGGTGCGTTCTTGTGGATTTACAAGTATGGCTATATCGTATTTATAGTTTACTAGTTTCTTGTTTACGAAGCGTTTTTTATCAAAGTATATTTTTGCAAAATCATTTACATAAACGACATCTGTGTCAGGCACTTTGTTATATGTTAAAACTTCAATCTTCTTTATCATCCATTTATCGGTTTTAATAAAAACAACCTTAAATAATGGTACTTCAAATAGCTGATAAAGTTTGTTGGCTAGTGATGCAAATCCTTTTACATTAGTTTGACCAAAATACACATTAAGTGAGAAAAGTGAATCCTGAACCTTACATAAGGTTTTATTGATTACTTCCTCAATATCGAAAGCCACAGAATGAATTACATTTAAAATACGAAAATCACGAATGGTAATGTTGCTTGGTATAGCCCTATGACCACGTGCCGAAGCCAATAATGAAACATAATAACCATAACTCTGATATTTGTAGGAACTACACAGGTTAAATACCCTGAAAACAGAGCTTGATTGATATATAGGTTTGTTTATATATTCTTTTACAGAAATTACTTTTGCATTTACGTTGATAAATTTCCATTTAGTAGGCTGATTGATTACAATTATATTATTGTTTTTGATAGATTTATTTGTAGTACTAGTTTGATATGCCATTTTTATGGCACTTTGTCCTTTCTTATAATAGTCCTCTATCTCAGCTACAGCTTGGAAGCCCTTTTTTTTATACCAATTAATTAACTTTTTATTGCTTTTGCTTACTTCAATTAATATCTTTTCATGATGATTCTTTTTAGCAAATTCCGTGGCATATGAGAGCAAGTAATCTCCAAATCCTTTATTCTGAAATTCAGGCAAAATGGCGATAGAGTATATTCGTAATGATTTAGGATATTTAAAAAGAACCATAGCTCCTATTGGGCAACTATTTTTCCCTTTTGTTTCAAGAATAATACTCTCCTGAAAACTACTGTGAATGCTATTTTTGAGGCTTTTAGTTGAACTTCTTTGAAATGCAGGAAACGAATTCGTTTCCAATTTTACTAAAAATTGGAAATCTTTTTCATTTGATTTCCTTAGATGAACATTCATAAAATAATCAAAATAACTACGAAACATTAAGATAGAAGTACAAAACAGGCTTTATTTCTGTTTTAAAGAATGAGCAATTAATGTAACGAATAAGGTTTAATCTCTGATTGTTCTGTGCTAGACATAAAAAAATATCAGAGCGCATTTTTTGATGAATGCCAACGTTCGCGTATACCCGCAACCGCCAGCGCTTATGGGTATGTGATGTTCGCTACAATATCTTAATTGTAGCTGAAATTGTTCTTTTGCCATAGCCTAACTTTATAAAACCTAGCATTAGGTCTAACATAATTTTTTGATTTATTTAGATTAATAATTTTATCCGTCTGCCATGGTTTATATCCGGATATGTCTTCTGGTGAAGTAATGTATATATCTCCGTTTTGGATATTTGAAACAACGCTTTTAACCCCGTTACTCGAATAAATTAATTCACTAAAAATAAGATTTTCAGAGGAATCGATCTCAAATCTTAATACTCCTTGTTGACTTGTCACTAGCAAGTTTCCATGCTCGTCCGGAAATAAATCATGACCGCCGGTATGTGATGGTGGTAGAGGGTAGCTGTCGAGTAAAACCAACTTTGGATTTGGACAACAGATATATTTGAATTTTCCGATTTCTGTGCCCAGTGCCCAAATTAGTTCGCGTTGTTTGTCATAAACAACACCGTGGGCATCATGAAAATCAACGTCGAAGCTATCTTCAAATTTATATCTGTCATGTTCTTCTTTTTTATTAAAATGTAATGTCAGTGTATTGTCGTTATCTTGATTGCTGTTTGCAGAAATCATATTTCCATCCGGCAGTATCTCAACAGAGTGGCAGCTTATGTAAGTTTTAGCGTAAACATATTTATCATTATAATTCATTGGGACCTGATAAATTGAACCATGTGCAGCAACGATAACACTAATTTCTTCTCCTTTATCTACTCTTTTGGCATCAGTAGGTATTTGATTGTCTTTTAGTAAAAATTTCCATATCGAACGGTTAGTTAATTCTCTCAATGCATTAACTGTATCTGAAAAAATCTTGATGCCTCCATCACTTTGATCGGAACCCAAAAAATATAGTGGTTTTTGATCTGAGTTATATATTGTTTCTTGTGCTTTACATTGTGAAGAAAGTAGCCCAAGAAAAAGCAGGATTAATATACTCGATATTGGTCTCATATCTCATTTATGATTACTTATGAGAAGAAGGAGTTTGCATGGGCTCAACCGCGATTTGTCCCATAGCAGTAGCCAAAAACGGTGGCAAGATTGCGCATCTGTAAGGGTGCTAAATACTATTCAAGATGAGTCATCTTGCCATCGCTGCAAATATATCTAACTCCTGCCGGACCACCTTTGTCGGTGTGGCCCCCCGACCAGATTTACGGCCTCGTTCAAAACGGCAACTTTAGGAAGTGGCTCAGCAGATACATTAAAACGGCTTTGACTTGTTTGACCACCATATGGCTCACCTACTTCCTGCTGCTGACCGTGAGTTGATTGACCGCACACCGCCCGAGCAACTCACCGGCACGGTAGAGTCGTCGAGCGCGTGCAGCCCGGCGGGCACGTCAGTCGACCGCGACGCCGGCACCGCGCCGGGCCTGGTGGCGCTCAATGATGGGGTGGATGACGCGGAACCAGAGCGGCGGAATCATGCCGAGATAAAAGACGCCGAAGTAGCCGCTGGGCAGTTGGTAGCCCTCTGCGTGCGACACCAGCGTGTGGTACGGCTTGACGGTGTGGGCGTGGTGGTCGGCGTGGCGCGAGAGTTCGAACAGCATGAAGCGGCTCGAGAGCGTGTCGGATTGCCAGGCGTGGTGCGGCCCGACGCGCTCCCCCTCCGCGCGCAGCAGCCCGTAGTGCTCGATGTAGTTGACGAACTCCAGCAGCACCACGGCCACCAGGCTCTGCACCAGGTAAGCGCCCAGCGCCGCGCCTCCCAGCAGCCAGAAGAGCCCAGCGGCCACCGCCACCTGTAGAGCCACGGCTCGCCAGACGAAGTTCAGGTGGGGGCCGGACTGTCTCCGCTTCGCCAGCCGCTCGCGCTCCAGCTCCACCGCGCTCGCAAACTGCCCCGGCACCGTGCGCACTAGAAACGCCCAGAAGCCTTCGCCCCAGCGTGCCGTGGCGGGGTCGGCGTGTGTGCCGACCCGCACGTGGTGCCCCCGCCGGTGCTCAACGTCAAAGTGCAGGTAGTTGACCAGCAGCAGAT
>JBARYS010000084.1:0-2300 GCA_049648155.1 Catalinimonas sp.
ACAACAAGCAGCTCATCGAGCGCGGCGAGGTCGACGCCAAGCTCGCCAAGAGCATGGACAAGGCGTTCCGTGGGCTGCTGCAAGATCGCCTCAATATGGTGAAGCAGAACGCGCTGCCCTACCAATATCAGAAGCTCGAGGAAGACTGGCGTAAGCTGCGCCGTTCCGAGCCGGGCGACTTCGAGCAGTCGCCGGAGACGGGCGTACCGGCCGAGGCTATCGAGACGGTGGGGCAGGCGCTGGTGCGCGTGCCGAAAGACTTCAAGCCTCTGAAGCAGGTAGCGAAGCTGCTCAAGGAGCGTCAGCAGATGTTCTTCGAGCGCAAGGAGCTGAATTGGGCGGCGGCCGAACTGCTGGCCTACGGTTCACTGCTGCTCGACGGCTGCTTTGTGCGCCTCAGCGGTCAGGACTCGCAGCGGGGCACGTTTTCGCACCGCCACGCCGTGTTGCACGACGCTAAAACCAACGAGGCCTACTACAGCCTCAATCACCTGCGCGAGGACCAGCCGCACATGTTCCGCATCTACAACTCGTTGTTGTCGGAATTCGGCGTGCTGGGCTTCGAGTTCGGCTACTCGCTGGCCAACCCCAGCGCGCTGGTGGTCTGGGAGGCGCAGTTTGGCGACTTCGCCAACGGTGCGCAGGTGATGATCGACCAGTTCATCGCCTGTGCCGAGACCAAGTGGCAGCGCATGAGCGGCCTGGTGCTTTTGCTGCCCCACGGCTACGAAGGGCAGGGGCCGGAGCACTCGAACGCCCGCCCCGAGCGCTTCCTGCAACTCTCGGCCGAGCAGAACATGGTGGTGGTGAACGTCACGGAGCCGTCGAACTTCTTCCACCTGCTGCGCCGCCAACTGGCGTGGCCGTTCCGCAAGCCCTGCGTGGTGATGTCGCCCAAGTCGCTGCTGCGCCACCCGAAGGTCGTCTCGCCGATCAGCGAGTTCACCCAGGGGCGCTTCCGCGAGACGATCGACGACGGCTACGTCGACAAGCCGAGCGTGCGCCGTGTGTTGCTCTGCACCGGTAAGGTGTACTACGACCTGCTGGAACGCCGGCAAGAGGGTGAGCACCGCGACGTAGCCCTGATCCGCCTCGAACAGTTGCACCCCTTCCCGAAGCAACAGGTGCTCGACCTGATCGGTACCTACCCCGAAGGAACGCCGGTGGTCTGGGTCCAGGAAGAGCCGGAAAATATGGGCGCGTGGGCGTTCCTGCTGCGTTCGTTCCGCGAGCAACCCCTCGACGTGATCGCCCGCCGCGCCAGCGCCTCGCCCGCCACGGGCTACGCCAAGGTGCACGCCGAAGAGCAAAAACAGATCCTCGACCGGGCGTTCGCAGAGTAACCGTTTGGCGGTTGGGTTTCGGCGCTTGGCTTTTGGGGCTGACGCCGGTGACGAGCCGATCGCCGAAACCCAAGAGCCAAAACCTAAAAGCCAAAACCTAAATTCATGAGTCTGGAAGCAGTAAAAGTGCCCACCGTCGGCGAGTCGATCACGGAAGTGACCATCGGCGCGTGGCAGAAAGAGGACGGCGACTACGTCGAGGTCGACGAAGTGCTGTGCGAGCTGGAGTCTGATAAGGCCACATTCGACGTGCCCGCCACCGCCGCCGGCACGCTGCGCATCAAAGCTCAGGAAGGCGACGTGCTCGCCATCGACGACTTGATCTGCGAGATTGATACCGCCGGTGAGGGCGGTGGTAGTGCAGCCCCGGCCGAGGAAGCTACTGAAGCTGCGCCCGCCGCCGAAGCCTCGTCGGACACGGCCGACGTTCCGACCGACGGTGGTGCCGCCATCGAGATGCGCGTGCCCGGCGTAGGAGAGTCGATCACGGAGGTGATCGTGGGCGCGTGGCAGAAGGAAGACGGCGACACCGTTGCGCTCGACGAGGTGCTGTGCGAGCTGGAGTCCGACAAGGCTACGTTCGACCTGCCCGCCGAGGCTGAGGGCACCCTGCGCATCAAGGCACAAGAGGGCGACACGCTCGAAATCGGCGCGTTGATCTGCGTGATCGAAACCAGTGGCAACGGATCGTCGGGTGGAAGCCAGGCCGCCGCCGCACCCGCTTCGGCAGAAGCCGCGCCTGCTCCCGCCGAAAAGGCATCGCACGCCGACGGGCTGCCCTCGCCGGTGGCCGCGAAGATTCTGGAGGAAAAAGGCATCGACGCGAAGAGCGTGAAGGGCACCGGCCCCGGCGGACGCATCACGAAGGAGGACGCGCTGAACGCCGGTAAAGCGCCCCCCTCGAACGGGCAGGCTACCAAGACGCCCCCGCCGCCCCCCAAGGCCCCCGCGACCCCA
>JBARYS010000085.1:0-9448 GCA_049648155.1 Catalinimonas sp.
TGATGCGGTGCTCCATCTGCTGAGCAGCGATCAGCCCCGCTTCGGGAGTGCTGGTGTAGATATCGGCCAGCATCTGGTCGCGAGGGTTCGACATCTTGACGATGTACGAGTGAAACAGGCGTAAGTCGAAGGCGTCGGAGAGGTTCTTGTCTTCGGCACGGTTAGCCGTGTTATACCACTTCGCGTTAGGCGTCTGCTCGAACACCTCCACGAGGTCCTTGTACTTGAAGGTCGCGATCTTCTTCTCCAAGTTCGTCACGTTCTTCTCAGCGGGCAGCACGATGCTGATCGCCAACATGTCGAAGTACATGCGCGAGCGCGTCTTATCGAAGATCAGGTCCTCGCGCAGCTCCAACAGGTAAAGGTCGCTGGCGAAGTACTCGTTGCTGATCGCCACCGGGGCTTCCTGTCCGAAGCCGTCGTCCTTAGCGGCGGGCTCGTCGCCCCATCCTCCTCCTCCGAAGTTATCACCCCCTCCGAAGTCGTCGGCGGGAGCGGCGTCGAAGCCGTCGTCCTCCATCGTGATGGCCTTGATGAACTCGTCCTTGGTCATGGGCGTGTTCAGCGAATCGTTGGTGTAGGGCACCAACCGGCCTTGCTTCACGGCGTCGATCATGATCTTGGTGATCTCGTTGCCGTCGGCAAAGAAGGGTGCGTTCACCGGGTTGTTCAGGTTCATGCGTCGCCACAGCCCCATCCGGTACATGATGTCCGATTCGTGGATCGGACGTACGGAGTTATGGTTGTAGCCGTCTTCGCCGTAGTCCGACGCCTGAGCGCGACCTTCACCCACGGCGGCAAACAACAGGCCACCGGCGGCGAGCAGGCATTTCCACGTGTTGCTCATGATGCTTCTTAGTTGATGGGAATGTTGATGATCGAAGCGGAGGTCGGGATCGGCACGTTTTCGACCTTACCCTGGTAGTTCTTTCGCTTCACGCCTTCGACTTCGACCACGAGGCGGTCGCCCGGCTGCGCTTTCTGAGCCAGCGAGGTCAGATTCACCGTCTGCGAGCTGGCATCGACCGTACCGATGGGACGCTTACCGCGGGCCAGGTACACTTTGTACGAGGTTACTGCGTAGCGAGCCTCCTTCGGCAGCATGGCCTCGAAGTCAGGGTCAGCCACGGCGGCGATGGTCAGGCCGCGCGGGCAGCCGTCGACACCACGCTTCAGGTCGATGACGCTGCTGCCAGCGTAGGGCACGATGTCCGGACGCGGCACGGGGCGCACGCTGAACTTCTGCGTACCGATGGTATTGCCACCGCTGCTCACGGTCAGCGTAGCCGTCTGGGCGGTAGGCACGATCACCACTTCGCCCTTTTTAGCTCCCTTCGAGGCGCTGCCGCCCTGCACCGAGAACGAGGGGTCGTAGGTGGCACCGAGGGCGGGCACCTGCACGTTCAGCTCGTTGCCGCAGTTGCGGTAGAGAGCCTGCACCGACGCCGACTGGATCTGCATCACAGGCTTCGCCACAATGTACTTTTCAGTCACGGTGTAGGTCTTCTCTTGGCCCGTCATCGGATCGGGTGCGACGATGTCGGCCGTCCAGGTCTTCTCCATGTTGCCGTCCTTGTCGTAGTTACCACCCGAGGCGGTGAACTCGATCGTGCCGATACCCTGCTCATTGACGGGAATTTCGCCACCGTTCCAGCGCATCACCGGGCTGACGCCCAGCAGTTGCGTCGAAAGGAACATCTCGGCCTTGTACTTAGTACCGGCAGCCACCACGCGCGACTCGGCGCGGGCCATCGGGATAAAGTCGCCTAGGTCCACCTTCACGTCGAGGTCGTTCGCCAGCTCGTTGAGCACGATGCTCTCGTACGTAGCGACCTTATTCTGCTTGTCGGTCAACACCGCGAGGGCCGCCACCATCGGTGTCTGCGCGAAGTTCAACTCGGCAAAATCCTTACGCTTCTGATCAGGATCGTTCTCCGTGATTGGATCGTCCTTCGCGTCGAGGGCCAGCAGCGGGAAGTCCCGCTCCGAGGACAAGTCACTGACGTACTTCGCGTACTCGTTCAGCTTCTGTTGCAGTTCGTAAGCGCGTCCATTCTTCGAGTTGCCGCCACCGACCATGACTTGTGCCGTGATGTCTTCGTCCTTGGCACCTTTCATCTCGCCGGTCTCCGGGTCAACGTCACCCGTCTTGAGGATCAGGTCGCGCTTAATGTCGTTCATCTCGTCGATCAGCGCCTTGCTACGCTCGCGAAGCTCCTGTGCTTTCGCCAGGTTCTGCTTGTCTTGCGCCAAGTTGCCGCGTTTGTCAACGGCTGCCTGGATCGCCGAAACGGTTTGTACGTTTCGGTTCAGGTTCTCATCCAGCGCGCGCTCCAGACTCTTGTTCAGGAAGACGAATTTCTGAATGATCGCCGAGCTCACCTGCAACGCCAGCATGGCGAGCAGTACCAGATACATCAGGTTGATGAGCTTTTGGCGTGGGGTTTCTTTTCCTCCTGCCATGGGTTAGCTAATGGTTAAGGTTTGATAATCGACACCACTTATTAGCCCCGCATGGCGGTCAGCATGTTGCCGTACACCGTGTTCAGCGATTGGATGTTGTTGTTCAGCTTGCCCATTTCGGCCTTGAACTCTTGGGCGTCCTTGCCGGCACCTTCCACCTGCTCCATGGCGGTGGCCACGCTGCCGTAGAATTTGTTGAGGGCCTTCACGTGGTTCTGCGCGTCTTGCAGCTCCATCTCGTACACCGCGTTCAGGGCACCGAGGTTCTTCGTGACGCCTTGGACCTGCGCGTGGTACGCCTTGGCATCGCCGGCGGCGCTCGTCATCACCGAGAGGGCCTCGACGGTCGTACCATACGACTTGTTCATCTCGGTCAGCGACTTGGCGGCGGCGCGGGCGTTCTGAGCGTACTCGTTCGTGGCACCGGCGGCGTCGCCGATGGTCGAGAGCTTCGCCACGTTGGTGTTCAGACCACGGAAGCTGTCGCCGAGGCGCTTGATCACGTCGTCGTCCACACCGCCTATCTTGGCGAGCTTGGCGTCCAGCGGCTCACCGTTGCTTTTCTGCACGGCCAGCGGACCGTCGTAGTCGTCGGCCAATTGCGGGTACACACGCGACCATTCAGGGTCTTTGTGCTGCGGCGCGAAGGCGAACATGAGGAACAACAGGGCTTCGGTACCCAGACCGATGGTCAGGATGGGGCCGCCACCCGGCCAGTGTTGAATCTTGAAGAGGGCACCGATGATCACCACCGAGGCACCGATGCCGGTCAGGATGGGAGCATACTTCTCGTAGAAAAGGTCACGGAAGTTCTTCTTCGACTTAGCGGTCTTCGGCTTTACTACTTTCTTCGCGCTCATTACGGATAAGTTATTGAGAATTAGAGATTTAACAGGACCTCACACCACACTTCAGCGTCGTCGGTCGGTCGGGGCCGTTGTCGTCGTTTTCGTAGAGACAGTTTAGAATTCGCTACCGGCGGAACGTCCCAGGTAAGTGACGGCGCAGCGGAAGCCGATTGAGGACTTCGCCGAGTCCTCGTACTCGTAGGTGCGCGTGCCCGTCTGTAGGTAGTAGGCAATGTCCTTCCAAGAGCCGCCTCGCACCACCTTGCGGGGCTCGCTGTCGTCGAAATAGGTTGGGTTCAGGTCCCACACCACCGGCATGGCGGCTTCATTGAAGGCATCCTCACACCACTCGCCCACGTTGCCCGACATGTCATAGAGGCCATAGTCGTTCGAGAAGTAAGAGCCCACCGGCGAGGTGTACGAGAAGCCGTCGTCGTAGTAGTTACCACGGCCGGGCTTGAAGTTGGCCAGCATACAACCCTTCGTGTTGCGGATGTAGGGACCGCCCCAGGGGTAAGGAGCCATGTCGCGGCCACCGCGGGCGGCGTACTCCCACTCAGCCTCGGTAGGCAGGCGGAAGCGCGGCATCTTCGGCAGGCCGTTCTCAATGCGTGTCGTGTTCAAGTACTCGGTACGCCAGTTGCAGAAGTACTTGGCGGCGGTCCAGCTTACGCCTACCACGGGGTAGTCGTCGAACGCCGGGTGCTGGTAGTAGTACTCCAGCATCGGGTCGCCCATATGGTGGGCGAACTCACGCATCCAGACGGTCGTGTCGGGGTAGTAGTCCCGCATGATGGTCTCCTCGCCGAGCACGTCGAGCGAGTCGTTCATCAGGGCCTCCATAAACTGGCGGTATTCGTTGTTGGTGATCTCCGTTTCGTCCATGTAAAAGGAGCCGAGCGTCACCTGTTTGTTCATGTTGATCAGCGTGACGGGAACGTCTTCGTCGGCTTGGCCCATGTGGAACGTTCCGCCGGGGCAGACGACCATGCCGTAGGGGATCGACTGGTACCACCGAGGACGGTCTTCTACGCCCACCAGCTCGCCGGCGGTGCGGTCCTTACCACCCATCAGACCACAGCCCGATAGGGTGGCGGAGAGCGCCACGACGGCGAGGTAGATGCCTTTTGTAGCTATGTTCTTATTCATGACTCCTGTTTCGTTTTGCTTTGTTTGCGCAGAGGGATCGATGACAAATTTATCGGGGTTATTTTCTCCTGTCATTTCGAACGCCCCCCTATTCAGCATATTGTAATGTTTACCCGCAATACCCATATCCACATTCTCTATGTTGAAGGGTGCGCGGAGGTAAACATCAATGGCGGTAACGAGGGGTTCTGATGATGGGTTTTGCGCCCGGCACGGGGGCCGGTAGCCGGTACGTGACCATGACCTCGTGCGACGTGGGTGCCTTGGCATCTCGGCCGACGGTGGTGTAGTCGAAAGCGTAGTTGAAGCGCAGGTTTTTGTCCTTTAACATAAAAAACCCTACCATCGCGACGATGGCCTCGCCCTGGCGGAAGGAGAGCCCTCCCAGGATTTGTTCGTCGTACACACCCACCGCACTGACCTCGACCTGCGCCTCACCGCTTTCGAAGTCGTAGCGCAGCAGTGCCGAGGGCGTCACCCGCAGCGAATAAGTGGGGTCGAAGTGGTAGCCGCCCGTTACGTAGCCGTGCACGGCCGCCGGGTTGGCCCGAGCGAGGCTGATCGAATCGTTCGAGAGAAAGTCGTACTTAGGTTGCGTGAGGTGGTTGGCGCTCGTGCCGACGTAATACTTCTCGGTCTCGTACCAGAGGCCTACCGCGAAGTCGGGCTTTGCCTGCGCGTCGTCGTCACCGTAAATGGTGATGTCGTCCTGCGTTTCGGGGGGGATAAAATCGCTGCGGTCGATGCCGAGCAGCATCACGCCGGCCCGTGCACCGATGCCGAGCTTACCCTTGCCAATCACCAGGTGGTAGGCGTAGGAGGCGTACGCCTTGTTGACCACGAAGGGCCCGAGGCGGTCGTGGATCAGGTTGATACCTGCCCCACTGTTAAGCGCAAGGATGGGTGCGTTGAAGGTCAGGTTGTACGTCGTCGGTGAGCCGTTGCCTAACCCGCCGTAGCCGAGCCACTGCGAGCGCGTGATGCCCACGAACTCCGGAGCACCCGCCAGCCCCGCGTACCCGGGGTTCAGGGCAAACGAGTTGAACATATAGTGACTAAAGATCTCGTCTTGCTGCGCACGTAGGGGTGCCGATAGTCCGAGGAGGGTCAATACGATGAGCGAAAGGTGCTTCATAGCTGATGACGTTTCACGAAGGAAGAGAATGTGTAAATGTAGCATCCTCAGCCGGTTAACGGCGTCGCGAAACAATATTGTCATCAAAGGTAGGTGGACGGGGCGTTCGCGTATCCTCGGCCCGGCGGCAAATCCTACACGGGTGGGTGAGTTCCCTAATTCACCTCGTTCACGCGGCGGATGTAGTTCTCGAGCGCCCCGGTCATGGACGGCGCGTTGGGCATCGGGGCCTGAATGTCAAGGATAAACCCGGCGTCCTGCACGGCCTGAGCGGTGGTGGGGCCGAAAGCGGCGATACGCGTCTGATTCTGCGTGAAGTCCGGAAAATTGATCAGCAGCGAATTGATGCCCGACGGGCTGAAGAAGGCGATGATGTCGTAGTTAACGTCGGCCAGATCCGACAGATCACTCGCCACGGTCTTGTAAAGCACCGCCTCCGAGAACTTGAAGTTGTTCTTCGTCAGGTATTCCGGAATGTCGTTCTTGCGGATGTTTGAGCAGGGAAAGAGGAAGCGCTCGTTCTTATGCTTACGTAGCACCTCGATCAGGTCGACGGCCGTCTTGCTGCCCGTGAAGAGCTTACGCTTGCGGACCACGATGTACTTCTGGAGGTAGTAGGCCGTCTGGTCCGAAATACAGAAGTACTTCATGTCGGCCGGTACTTCGATCTTGAGGGCCTTGCAGATCCGAAAGAAGTTGTCGATCGCGTTACGGCTGGTGAAGATGACCGCCGTGTGCTCAAGGATGTTGACCTTCTGCTTGCGAAAGTCGCCCAGGGCGATAGACTCTACCTGAATGAAGGGGCGAAAATCTACCTGCAGACCGTACTTCTGAGCAAGACCGTAGTAGGGGGAGTTTTCGTCGGAAGGCTCGGGCTGTGATACGAGGATGCTCTTCACTTCAGCATGCCGCTTGTCGGCATCCGGCGTAACCGTATGGCTCATACGCTGTCAGTAGGCATTGTTTCTTAAGTACTTGATAACAAGCAAGAAGGGGATGAGTTCAGTCGCGCAAAGGTATGCAAAGACGTACAGTTGCGTGTAAGGCACCGATTTGCCGAGCACGACGGCCATCTTCACGACCCGCAACGCGGCAAACGCCACGGCTACCCCTACCACCACCATCAGCAGTTGCCGGTCCAGCAGCCACGGCGTTTGGTAGCCGGTAAACACCAGCACGAGCATCAGCAGGCTCATCAACGTCATGAGGCGAACGAACTCATAATAGTGCACCTCGGCGGCCTCCTGCACGCCGAACAACCACCCCAGCACCGTGATGCTCACCCGCATGCCGAGGAAGTAAACGAGGATGATCACCGAAAGCCGCCAAAACTGCCCGAGCAGCGTGCCGCCCTCCTCGACGAAGGGCAGCTCGTCGGGGGCTAGGTCGGTCCGGAGGCGCAACAGCACCAACACGAAGCCCAGCGCTAGGCTGTTGACCAGCAGCAGCAGGGGTGTGATGCCCGCCCAGGTGCGACGGCGGTTAGGGTCGTAATCGTCGACGCCCGCTTTAAACAGGCGGCTGAAGTCGAAATAAGAGTGAAAGTCGCGCGGGGCCGTGCCGCGCGCGATCACGTAGCCGCCCAGCACGAGCACAAACCCAACCATGAGCAGGCTCCGCTGCTCGCCGCCGGGGCGGCGGCGGTAGTCTTGGCCGGACAGCAGCGAAGCCTCGGGAGCGGGGGGCACGTCGGCGGTGAGGCGGTCGTAAGCCCAGTGCGGTGCCCCCACGGCCGTCGTCACCTTGTCTGCGTGATAAAACGTGAGAAGTTGTTTGCCGCTTCCGAGCGTTTCGATCAGGCGCGCGGTGGGCCAGCGCACGGTGTCGGTGCGCTCATAGCAGATGACGAGTTGCTCGCCCGCGAACAAACAGACGCCCGGACGCACCGCGAAGCTCAGGTAGTAGGGGCCGGCGGCATCGAGCGACAGTTCCAGGCTCATTACGCTGACGTGACCATGGCGGGCAGGTATGTAGGGTACGTAGGCTCCGTAGGCTTCGTCGTAGACCAGCCACCGGTCGGCTAGGTCCTCGACTACCACCGTCGTGCCCCCCTGTGCGGCTTGTGCCAACAGGAGCACCCCGACCGCCCACCACCCGAGCACCCGCCTGATCATGTACGCGCCAATTGGCGGTTACGTCGGCGGCTGACCTCCAGCACGCCCCCCAGGATTACGCCGACGACGACGATCCCCGTGACCAGCATCGTGTTGCCTACAGGCGAGAAGAACACCACCGTGCCGACCACCAAGAGGTTGACGACCGCCAGCACCAGCACCGTCCCTATCTGCGACATTCCCGCCCGGAGCAGGATGTGGTGGATGTGGTTCTTATCGGGCGAGAACGGTGAGCGCCCTTGCAGGATACGGGTCGTGAATACCCGCAGCGTATCGAACAGTGGAACGATCAAGATGGCGACAGCCACGGCAGGTGCAGTGGGCACGGTCTTCATCTCTACGAACTCGATTACCATAATCGAGACGATGAATCCGCACAGCAGCGAGCCGGTGTCGCCCATAAAGATGATGGCCTTACGCACGTTGTAGCGCAGAAAACCCATGATGCCTCCCACCAGACAGACCGCCACGCCCGCGAAGTGCTCGTAGCCGCCGGCCCCGTACCAATAGAAATAGAATCCCAGCAGCGAGGTGACCAGCACGATGATCGTGCCCGCCAGCCCGTCGAGCCCGTCGATCAGGTTGACGGCATTGGTGATGCCCACCACGGCGAGAAAGGTGATGCCGTAGCTCGCGCTCATGTCCAACTCATAGATGCCGAACAGCCCCTGAAAGCTGGTCAGCCGGACGTCGGCCATAAAGATCACGATGCCCGTGGCCAGAATCTGAATGAAAAACTTCTTGAAGGGAGAGATGGGCGTAATGTCGTCCTTAAGCCCCACGAAGAAGAGAACGATACAACCGGCCAGCAACCGCTGGATAACGGGGGTGACGACGCCGAAGATCGTCAGCGACGACATGAAGCCGGCGAAGATCGCCAGCCCCCCCAGACGGGGGGTGAGCGAGACGTGTACGGTTCTGAAGTTAGGCTCGTCGAGCAGATTTTTCAGGTGCGCCACCCGGATAATGGAGGGGATGGCGAACACGCTGATCATAAACGCCCAACCAAAGGCGAGCGCAAAATCGATTACTTCCGGGGCAGACTTCATCTGCTTGCGAAGGTAACAACCAACGAATCAGCGTCCATGCCACAATCCGAAAGCAGTTGACACCGTAACGCACATCGCGGCTCTACGCTCAAGGGGCTAAAAACGGCTCGTGAGGCCAAAGTGAATCTTCGACTGGTTGGCCGCGAAGCGCTGGTCCTGAGCGCGTCCCAGGGCGTAGTCGAACTGAAACACCCCGGCGGCGGTCCGAAAGCTCAGCCCCACGCCCGCCCCCAGTGGCCGGTCGGCGGCGTCGGAGCGCACCGTGCGGGCCGAAACGTAGCCTTGGTCGACGAACAGCCGCAGGTACGAGGTAGCGTCCAGAAACCAGCGCAGCTCGGCCGTAGCCACGGCGTAGCGCGCGGCGAAGAAGTAGTTCTCGTCGAAGCCGCGCAGCGTCTGCAGCCCACCGAGTTGGTAGAGGTCGTTGACGAACAGGTTAGGGCCGAACACCCCGCCGCCCCGCCCCCGGGCCACCAGCACCAAGCGCGGCCGGAGGGTGAAGTAACGGGTGGCGGCCCCCTCGGCGGTGGTCTGCGTGGTGCGCACGGCCAGGCTGTCGGTCCACGCCTCGCCGCCGCTCAGGCGCTTGTTGCCCACCGCCGCTTCCAGTAGCAGGTGCCAGCCCCGGCGTGGGTAGTAAAGGTCGTCTTGGTTGCGCCGCTCGTAGGTGAGTCCGTAGCTATTGAAGTT
>JBARYS010000086.1:0-2306 GCA_049648155.1 Catalinimonas sp.
GACCTGGGCCCCGAGGTGCGCGACCGCACCAGCAACCGCCCCGGGGTGAACCGCTACGACCGCAAGCAGTTCCGCTACGATCTGCTCGCGCCGCTGCTGACGGCCGCCTACAACGTAGACGACGGCATCTTCTTGGGGGGTGGGTTTTACTACCGCACGCACGGCTTCCGCCACGATCCCTACGCCGCCCGCCACCGCCTGCTGGGGTCGTACGCCATCAACACGAACTCCTACAACTTCAGCTACCGGGGAGACTTCACGGACGCCATCGGTCGCGTCGACCTGCGCCTCACGGCCGACGTGCTCGCGCCCAGCAACGTGGACAACTTCTTCGGCTACGGCAACGAGACCTTTACCTACGACCGCGACACGCTCGACATCGATCGCTACCGGGCGCGCTTCCAGCAGATCGACTTCCGCGCGCAGCTTCGCGCCCCGGTGGGCCACTCGCTCGAAATGGTGGCCGGGCCGCTCTACCAGCGCTTCGAACTGAACCAGGAGGCGGTGGATCGCCTCACGACCAACCCCGACATCGAGCCGCTGCGGGGCGCGGGCGACACGCCCCCGGGCGGGCAGAAGCAGTACGCGGGCCTGGCGCTGGGCCTGCGTTACGACGACCGCGACAGCGAGGTGATGCCCAGCCGTGGGGCCGCTTGGAACGTGGACGGCACCCTCGGGCGGGGCCTGAACGGCCGCTCGGGTGACTTCGCTCAGCTGCGCGGCGACCTGGCGCTCTACCTCGGCATCCGCTACCCGGCGCGCGTCACGCTGGCCACGCGCATCGGCGGCGGCCGTACCTACGGCGACTTCGAGTTTTTTCAGTCCATGCGGCTGGGCGGGCGCGAAAACCTGCGCGTCTACCGTCTGACGCGCTTCGCGGGGCAGAGCGCCCTCTACAACAACTCCGAAATCCGCTTGCGGCTGCTCACCTTCCGCACCTACCTGCTGCCGGGCCACTTGGGGGTGCTGGGCTTCCACGACATGGGTCGGGTCTGGATCGACGGCGAGGACTCCGACAAGTGGCACCAGGGCTACGGGGCGGGCGTCTGGCTAGCCCCCTTCAACCGCTTCGTGGTGGCTTTTACCTACGGCTTTTCGGAGGAGGAGCGGCTGCCGCTGGTGCAATTCGGGTTCTTCTTCTAAAGACGGCTTTCTATGAAGCTGTGCAAAATGTTGGATTTGCCTTCTGGCTGCTGTCTGAGGTCGGTAGTTAGGGCCTTCTCCCAGTTTTCAGACCCACGGGAAAGGGTACATGAAGTGCTCTTCACTTGTAACCAAGACGCCGGACACACGAGAGCCGACGGGTCAAAGCAGGGGCGGGGCGATTCGCCGCTGCGGTCGCTATCGGCGTCGAAGAATGCCCGATGCCGACCCCGATTATCTTCAGCTAAAAGCTAACGGTTGCCGCCTCGGTAAGAAAGGGATCCGGCTGAGGGTGATCTACACTTTTAAAGAAGATTTATCGAGAACTTGCCGCACGGCCCGAGGAGTTAAGTACCGACAATCCAGACGAGCTGCGGTTTGTCGTTATCCGTTCGGCGAAACGCATTGCACTTAGACATGGCACAACGAAAGAAACCCCTGCCCAAGAAGAAGAAAGCGCCCACCCAGTCTTCCGGTGGCTTTTGGCGGAAGCTGGTCGCCCTACTCTGGATCGGCTTTCTGGTGGGCATCGCCGGGCTGGTGGCGCTGGTGTTCGCCGTGCAGGCCAACGCCTTCGGACTGTTCGGGGGGCTGCCCAGCGCGCAGCAACTCGAAAACCCGACCAGCGACGTAGCCTCGGAGATTTACTTCGCCGACGGTACGCTGATGGGCAAGTACTTCCTCGAGAACCGCACGCCGGTGCGCTACGACGAGCTCTCGCCGAACCTGATCAAGGCGCTCTACGCCACCGAGGACATCCGCTTCGACGAGCACTCGGGGGCCGACGGCATCGGCACGTTCCGGGCCGTCTGGGGTGTGATGACGGGCAATCGGCAGGGAGGTGGCAGCACCATCTCGCAGCAGCTCGCCAAGATTCTCTTCAACACCCGTACGGAGGAGTCGTTTCGCGGACCGATCGACAACATCCTCATCACCAAGATCAAGGAGTGGATCGTGGCCGTGCGGCTGGAGCGCGCCTACACCAAGCGAGAGATCATGACGATGTACTTCAACCAGTTCGACTTCCTCTACAACGCCAAGGGCATCCGGACGGCCGCGCAGACCTACTTCAACAAGCGCCCCGACGAGCTGCCGGTCGAGGAGGCCGCTGTGCTGGTGGGCATGTTTCAGAATCCCAATCGCAACAACCCGGTCCGCGACCC
>JBARYS010000087.1:0-4053 GCA_049648155.1 Catalinimonas sp.
ATCTCCCGCTTCACGTCGAGGCGTTCGACGGCGGCTTCGATCACCACCGCACCGCGCCGCACGTTGGGGTCGGCCGAGGTGAGCAGGTGCGACAGCGTGGCAGTCGCTACCTCGGGCAACACTTTGCCCTTTGCCACGCCCTCTTTCAGGTTCGCTTCGATGCTGCCCCGCGCGGCGGGCAGCGCCTCCGGCCGAGGGTCGTACAACACGGTGGGGTGCCCGGCCATGGCGGCGACCTGCGCGATGCCCCGGCCCATGGTGCCCGCCCCGACGACGACGATCTGTGCTGAATCGCTCATTTTTGACTACTCTGATTTTTAAAACGCTCACCCATCCACCAAAAGAAATGCAAGATACGTACATCGTCGACGGCCTCAGGACGCCCATCGGTCGGTTTCGCGGCGGCTTGTCGGACGTACGCGCCGACGATCTGGCCGCCTGGCCGCTCCGGGCGCTGCTGGCCCGCCATCCTAATCTGCCGCCCAGCGAGATCGCGGACGTGATCCTAGGCTGTGCAAACCAGGCTGGTGAGGACAACCGCAACGTGGCCCGCATGGCGGCGCTGCTGGCGGGGTTGCCCGTGGAGGTGCCCGGCGAGACCGTCAACCGCCTGTGCGCTTCCGGGCTGTCGGCGCTCGTGCACGCCCACCGCGCCGTCCGTACCGGCGACGGTGACCTTTTTATGGTGGGGGGCGTCGAGCACATGACGCGCGGCCCCTGGGTGATGTCGAAGACGGCCCTGCCCTACGGCAACGACGCCAAACTCTACGACTCCAGCTTCGGGTGGCGCTTCGTCAACCCCCGGATGCACGCCGCCCACGGCACCGACGCGATGGGTGAAACCGCCGAGAATCTGAGCGAGCGCGACCAGATCAGCCGCGAAGACCAAGACGCCTACGCCTACCGCAGTCAACAAAAGGCGGCTGCGGCCCAACGGGCCGGCCTGCCTGCCGAAGAGATAGTGCCCGTCGAGGTGCCCCGCCGCAAGGCCCCGCCCCAAGTGTTCGACACCGACGAGTTTCCGCGTCCGGACACGACGCCCGAGGGGCTGGCGAAGCTTAAGCCTGCCTTCCGCGCCCGGGGCACCGTGACGGCGGGCAACGCCTCGGGCCTCAACGACGGCGCGGCGGCCTTGCTGGTCGCCTCCTCCGCCGGCCTCAGAAGGCACGGGCTGACGCCCCGCGCGCGGGTGGTCAGCTCGGCGGCGGTGGGCGTTGAGCCCCGTGTGATGGGCATTGGGCCGGTCGAGGCAAGCCGCCGCGCCCTCCGCAAGGCGGGGCTGAAGCTGCCGGATGTGGATGTGATCGAACTGAACGAGGCCTTCGCGGCGCAGTGCTTGGCGTGCCTGCGCAGTTGGGGCCTGGCCGACGACGACCCGCGCGTGAACCCAAACGGCGGGGCCATTGCCCTCGGGCACCCCCTGGGCATGACCGGCACCCGGTTGGCACTGGCGGCCACGCTCGAACTGCACCGGCGGCAGGCGCGCTACGCCTTGGTGACGCTCTGCGTGGGGGTGGGGCAGGGCTACGCCGTGGTGCTGGAACGCGCTTGAAGGCCGCCGAGCAAAAACTCTCGGGGCGGTACTGCGTAAAACAGGACCTACATTAAACCAACCCTATCCCATGAAAAAGCTCATTTTAACCTTTGGAGTAACCCTTGCCCTCGTGATGAGCGCTTGCTCGGACAAAAAAGAGACGACCACCGACGCCACCGAGGTCACGGCCCCCGAAGCGATGGACGAGGACGTCGCCGAATTTTTCGAAAAGGCTTCGCTGAGCGGCATGTTCACCGCGCAGGCCGCCCAGTTGGCGCAAGACATGGCGACGAACCCCGAGGTGAAGAATCTCGCCGCTAAGCTGATGAGTGACCACGATCAGGCTAACCAAAAGCTCATGACGATGGCGCGCACCATGAATGTGCAACTGCCCCAGATGTCGCAGAACTACCAGGATAAGCTAGACGAGCTACGCAACGCCGGTGCGGACTTTGACAAGAAGTACCTGGAGATGGTGGAGGAGACCCACAAGGCATCGCTGAGGCATTACGAAGAGGCCGCCGACGAAACTGAAAACGCCGAGCTGAAGACGTTTGTGCAGCAGACCATGACCACCATGCGCGGCCACGAAGAGATGGTCGAGCGCCTGAAAGAGCAGATGGGTGCGTAAGCACTTGCTGTGTTTTATCCTCGAGAACGACGTGCCCACCGGGTGCGTCGTTTTTTTACGCCAGCAGCCGGATCAGCAGTTCCCGCATGATCTGGCCGTCGTTCATCGTGCCGCCCTCCACGCCTTTGCTTTGTAGGTCGGCCTCGCGCAGTGCCCGCACCGCCGCCGCCGCCCGGGGCAGGGGGTAGTTGCGCCGAGCCAGCAGGTACTCCTTCACGAAGTAAGGGTTGATCTTGAGCGTCTTGGCCAGCTCGCGCTCCGACTGGTTGCCGCAGGCGTGGGCGGTTAGAATCTTACCGTAGAAGCTGAACAGCACCGCGATGATCGGCAGCAGCGGGTGGTTCTTGGGGTCCTCGGCAAAGTAGCGGACGATGCGGTGAGCCTTCAGGGCGTCGCGGTGGGCCAGGGCGCGTTGCAGCTCGAACACGTTGTAGTCCTTGCTGATGCCGATGTAGCGCTGCACTTCATCGGGCGTGATGGGCGCGTCGCTCCGATGGTTGATGAGCAATTTGTCGACTTCGTTCGAAAGGCGGCTCAGATCGGCACCGATGCTCTCGGCGATCAGCCGGACGGCGTCGGGCGTGGCAGAGTGCCTGCGCTCGCGCAGGTAGTTCTCGATCCACCCCGGCACCTGATTGTCGTACAGCCGCTTGGTCGTCACCAGAACCGCCCGTTTGTCCAGCACCTGTGCTAGCTTCTTCCGCCCGTCGAGCGCCTTGTGCTTGTGGCAGAAGAGCAAGATGGTGGAGGGCAGCGGACGTTCGAGGTAGCTGACCAGCAGCTTCTGGCCCGGCTCGCGGTTTAGGTCGCTCAGCTCCTGCGCCTCGCGCACGACTACTACCTGCCGCTCGGCCATCATTGGGAAGCGGCGCGCGTGGTTGAGCACCGTGGGCAGGTCGGTCTCCTTGCCATAGATCACCACTTGGTTGAACCCCCGCTCGTGCGGGGCCAACGCGTTCGCTTCTATCCAATCGGCGATCTGGTCGATGTAGAACGGTTCGTCACCTTGGAGGAAGTAGACTGGGGCGAACCGACCGGCTTGCAGCTCTTTCAGAACGGATTCGGGCGTTTGGGGCATGGCTACCGGCGAAGTTGCCTAAAATCCGGGGTTCGGCGCGCTTCTTCACTCCGCAACTTGTGGGTATCTTAGAAGCTTAAAATGCGGCGCGACCGCCCCACCCACCACCCCGCCCCGCCTATGCTCTTCCTGCTCACCGCGTCGATCATCTTTAAAAACAGGTGTACTGCCCCGTCGTTTCTGATCGTCACGCTCGGCGGCTTGCTGCTCGTCGGCTGTACGGACGGGGAAACGCGACGCCCGCCCGCTGCCCTGACGGGAGCCGCCGTGACGGTCGACTACCCAATGCCCGAGGCCGACACGACAATGTGTGCCGGCGACCTGCCCGAGCGCTTTGCCGCTGCCCCGCCGCTCCCGCCCGTCGAAGGGATGCCCGTGCGCCGTGCGGCCGCTTCGACCGAAGGGATGGTGCGCATCCCGGCGGGTGCGTTCCTGATGGGCGCGCACTATCAGGAGGCCCGCCCCGACGAATTTCCGCAGCACAGCGTGGCCGTTGACGGCTTCTGGATGGACCGCACCGAAGTGACCAATGCGCAGTTTCGCGCCTTTGTGGAGGCAACGGGCTACGTGACCACCGCCGAGCGCGACGTCGATTGGGAAGAGATGAAGAAGCAACTGCCGCCCAGTACACCGCGCCCGCCCGCCGAGCAGTTGCAGGCCAGCTCGCTGGTGTTCGTAGCCCCCGAGCGGGTCGTCTCGATGAACCACTTCGCACAGTGGTGGCAGTGGGTGGCCGGAGCCGACTGGCAACACCCCGAGGGGCCGGGCAGCTCCATCGAAGGTAAAGACGACTACCCCGTGGTGCAGGTG
>JBARYS010000088.1:0-3565 GCA_049648155.1 Catalinimonas sp.
GCGCAGCCGCGACCGTTTCGACGACCAACCTCGCCGCGAGCGCAACAGCAGCCCCGCCGCCGCCGACGCGGGCATGACGCGCCTCTTTCTGAACGTGGGCCGCAAGCTCAACATTCGCCCCGGCGACATCGTGGGGGCCATTGCGGGTGAAACCGACCTGCGCGGCAACCAGATCGGGGCCATCGACATCTTCGACGGCTTCACCTTCGTGGACGTGCCGCAGGACAGCGCCCCGCACGTGATCGACGTGATGTCGCGCAGCCAAATTCGCGGCTTCGACCTCGACGTGAACGTGGCGCGGTAGTCCTGCTCAAACGAACGTTTTAAAGCGACCCGGCACCACGCCGGGTCGCTATTTTGTTAAGACATGTTCGACAAGTCGTCAAACGGAATTCGATGAGCCTTTCAAGCCGTTCGGCGGAGTTTATCTCCCCACCGTCGGACAGATCAGGTCGGTGGCCCGCCGCTCAGTGGCGGAACAGCCGCCGGTCGGCCCAGAACGTTCCGAACGGCACCACCGAAGCCACCAGCGCCGCCGCCACCTTGCCGAGCGACCAACGGTAGCGCCACCCCACCCAGAGCACCAGCAGCACGTAGAGCACGAACAGCCCGCCGTGCGCTGCCCCCACTACCCGCACCGCCTCGGGTTGGCCGAGCACGTACTTCAGCGGCATGGCAACGCCGAGCAGCAGCAGGTAAGAGATGCCTTCGAGCAGGCCGACGAGCCGCAGTTGGCCGAGAGATGTTTTCAGTTGAGCGAGCATTCCGGAAAGAGCGTTAGGTCGTGTTGACATACAGAATGATTTCGTGATTCCGCGCGTCTTTTTGCACGTAGTCAAGTCGCTTGAGGCGGGCGATTGCGGAGCCGCCTAGGCCGCGCAATCGGCTAACGAAAGCGGCGCAGCATACGGGCAGAAAGACGCCGAAAGCACCAGCAGGCTATAGGTCAACACGACCTAGTCCCCTAAAAAAACCCACGTAGATCGAGGTGGTTTTCGGCCCGGCGTCGGTGCTTCCGGAGGGCGGTTGTCCGCGTGCTTGGGACGGAAGCCGCTATTCGGCGCCCAACTGCTCCAGTAGCCACTTGGTGGCGTCCTGCTGCTGTTCGGGATAGGTCCAGTGGGCGGTCTCTTCGAAGAGGTGCAGTTGCTTCGGGGCCGTGACGGCGTTGTAGGCGGCATACATCGAAGTGGGCGGGCAGACGTTGTCGTTGAACCCCCACGAGTACCACCCCGGCCTTTGCAGGCGGCGCGCAAAGTTGACCACGTCGTAGTAGGGAGCCGTGCGCAGCCAGCCCGGATTCTGCTCGCGGTCCCACTCTTTGAAGACGTGCGGCCAGCCTCCGGCGCGCCCCTCTAAGTAGCCCGTCATGTCGCTCAGGGCGGGGTAGAACGCCGCCAGGTACCGCACACGGTCGTCGAGTGCGGCCGTCACGATCGAGAGCGCCCCGCCCTGGCTGCCGCCCGTCACGGCCAGGTGCTCACCGTCGTATTGGTCCATCGACGTGAGGAAGTCAACCGCGCGGACGCACCCCAGGTAGACCCGTTTGTAGTAGTAGTCGTCGCGGTTTTCCATCCCCAGCCGGTTGTAGCTCATAAGCGCCCCGTCGGACAGGTCCCGGTACACGTGTGGCTCCATCGTGACCGGGATGCCGTGGATGCCCACCGCCAGGGTAATCAGCGCACCGCTCGCCCGCTGGTCGGGACCGTAAGGGCGCACGCCCGCCCCCGGCACCGTCAGCAGCGCAGGGTATCTACCGGGCGCCTTCGGGACAGTCAGGATGCCGTAAAAGTGGCTCTGTTTGACGCTCCGGTTGGCCCGGTGCCAGTTGTTGAGGCGCAGGTGATAGGTGTTGTAGTCGCCTGTGCTCTGCTCGGGAAGCAGCGTGAGCTTTGCCCCTACCGGAATTTCGGCCAGCTCGGCCTTGGCCGCTGACCAGAACGCGTCGAAGTCGGCAGGGTTCTCCACGGTCGGGCGAATGGTCCCGGGTGCGAAGCCCGCCGTGGCCCAGTTGCGGTAGGTGCGCCCCTTCCACTCGGTCCGCACGTGGCACCGCACGAACCCCCCCCGCCGCATCGTAACGCCCTTGATCTCGCCATGTCCCTTGGGCAGTGTGAGCGTTCCCTCCCGCTCGGGGGCCAGTTGCTCCGGCCCTACCTGGTAGTGCACGGTGGCGTTCGGCACGGGCTGCCCGTTGTGCAACACCTCCACGCGGAAGTCGGCACGCTCGCCGAGGTCGTAGGTCCAGTCCGCCGCCGTGGGCGTGATGATGATTTGCAGGGGGCGGCGCGTGGTGCTCGGCTGCGCCGCTACGGCACCGGCGAGGAGCAGAAAGAGGACTAGCCGCAGCGTGGGAAGAAGACGGTCGGACATCGTAGTGATCGTAGTGGGATTTAGCCGCCCAAGTTACCCGCCGTGGGCGTTTTTAAACTTCACCTGTGAATCTGTCGCATCGCAAGCTCACTTTCTTCGACAAGATGGTCGGCACCGCGCCTCAGTGCATCCGGTCGCCGCGCACCTGCAGCCCCTCGATGATCCCGGCCTCGGCGGCGAGCAGCTCTTGCAGGCGGGCGCGCACGGCATCGCGGGCGCAATACTCGTTGGCGAGGTCGACGAAGGTCACGTAGTGCCCCGCTTCCGAGACCATCAGCTCGTAGTAGAACTTGCGCAGCCCGGCGTCGGCGAGTTGCTCGGACAGGAGCTTGAAGCGCTCGCAGCTACGCGCCTCGATCAGGGCGTTCACCAGCAGGTTGTCCATCAGTTGCCACTCGCGATTACCCCGACGGATCAACTGCCGCAGCGCCACGGCATACTCGTCGCGCCGGGGCCGCCCGAACGGAAGGTCACGCTTGCGCAACTCGGCCATCACCCGCTCGAAGTGCCCCCACTCTTCGGCCACCAGGTCGGTCATCACGTCCACGAGTTTTTCCAGCTCGGGATACTGCACGATCATCGAGATGCCCGCCGAGGCCGCCTTTTGTTCGCAGTAGGCGTGGTCGACCAGAATGTCGGCCAGTTGTTTGGAGGCCACGTCGGCCCAGCGGGGGTCGGTGGGTAGTTTCAGTCCCAGCATCGGATTCAGGCGTTTGGGGTGGAAGAAGGTGCCCACGCCGGACACCCCACGCCAAACTTACGCCTCCTCCGTCCGGAATTGCCAGCACTTGGTCTCGACGGCCGCCGCCTCTACGGCGCGGGACAGCGCCTCATCGTCGGCAAACTTGAGTTCGGTCAGCACGCGGCACTCCAGCTCCACCTCGAACGTGGGCACCTCGAACGGCCACGGCGACACGGTCACGACGTCGTCGGGGCGTTGCCGGATGAAGTGCCGGGTGCCGTCGGGACCGTCGGCGACCTCCAAATCCCGCCCGCCGGGGGGCAGTTTGTCGCCACTCAGGATCAGCGAGCACTGGTCGCACCAGCGGAACAGCCGGTAGGCCGCGCTCACCTCCTCGGCAGTCACCCCGAGCGCCTCGCGCCACCGCGCCTGCCGGGCGTGCTGCGCGTCGAGAAACTCCGGCACGCCCAGCAGCGCGCGCTTGGGTTCGTAGAGGTAGACCAAATGACA
>JBARYS010000089.1:0-15004 GCA_049648155.1 Catalinimonas sp.
GAGCGCGCCTTCGTAGGTGACGAAGCCACTCGGAAACGACGAGGCGCGTTCGTCGCCGGGGTTCAGGTCGAGCAGCGTCGTCTGCGTGCCGTCGTACGACCAGAGTTCCCGCCCGGCCGTGCCGTCGTCGGCCGAGAAGTAGAGCACACCGTCGTGTACGTACAGACCGTTGGGATTCGAGCTGAAATCGCCGGGGCGGATGTCTTCGACCAGCTCCACCGTGCCCGCCGCCCGGTCCCACGCCCACAGTTCGCGGTCGTTGATGGCGGGCGAGGTAGCACCCGCGAAGTAGACCTTACCGTCGTACAGCGTCATCTGACTGCCGAAGAAGCCGTCGAGCGCGGTGACCGGCTTGGGCACGCCACTGCCGCCGTACTTCCAGACGTTGTGATTCGACTCGTTGCGCCACATGTAAACCGTGTCTTCCAGCGCCTCGAACTGGTAGGTACGCGCGCGTGGGGCGTCGCTACCCATCGGCACCAGGGTGGGCGCGTCGATACCGTTGTAGGTCCACAGTTCGCTCACCGCGTTGTTGAACACCCGCCCGCGCTTGGTGAAGTAGAGCTGCCCGCCGAGTTCGAACAAGATGCTTGTGAACGTCTGGCCGTCGACGTCGAGCGAGGTCACCATCACCGGGTCCGTCTCGCCGTCGTACGCGTAGAGGTTCAGCGTGTCGCCCCGCGTGCCGTCGGTCCCCATGAAGTAGAGCTTGTCGCCCACCACCGTGAGGCCTTGCGCCCGGCTGAACCCGTCTTGGGCGGCCCCTTGCGCCCCCACGTTCGGGTTGAGGTCGACCACCAGTTCGTGGCGGGTGCCGTCGTAACGATACAGTTCGCGCCCAGTCCGGGGGGCCTTGGCGGTAAAGTAGAGTTCGCCCTTGAAGTCGGTAAAGTGGTTGAGCTCCGAGCCGAACAAGAACCACACGGAGCCGTCCTGATTGATGTCGGCCACCAGTTCGTAGTCCTGCGCCCGGGCCGACGCCAGGGTCAGGAGCAGTAAGCCGAAGAGAGTCGAAAGTCGTTTCATGATGTAATGGTTGAGCGATAGATCGTGAATTATTGAGTCCACGTTTCCAAGCCTACCTATCTGCCTCACTCCCAGCAACATCAATTCACCGGCCGCCCGATCTGATGCACGAATCGTCGTCCTGCCTTCACGAGCCGTGCCGGCACCCTCCCCCAAACGCTCGGTACGTAGCACGAACACCTATGTCAGGAATCCGCCTCCGCGATACTTTTTCGATAGACACAAAAAATCCCCCTGCTCCTGAATCGTCACGGATTCGGGAGCAAGGGGATCGAGCAGCAGCCGGCTAAGCCGACGGCATCACCGATGGATCACCGCTTCGGGCAGCTCTTGCACTGCCGCTTGCCGGGCTTCTTGTACTTCTTGCAGCACTTCTTAAAGTGGCAGTCCGGCCCACCGTGGGGCGTGCGGTCGGGAGCCGGTTGGTCGTCGTTCAGGACTTCGAAAGAAATAAGCACGGGGCAGAGGAGTGTGGTTTACGCTTCGTCGTCGGCGCGGTAGGCGATGGTCGGGATGCGCTCGTCGAGCAGGATCAGATCAGTGCCCGAGGTGCCCATCAGGTCGAACAGTTCGAGCGCGCGGCGGGCCACGTACTCCTCTTCGACCTGCTCGCGGACGTACCACTGCAAGAACGACTCGGTGGCGAAGTCGTGCTGCTTGCGGCAGGCGGCCACGATCTCGTTGATCGCCTCGGTCACGTGGATCTCGCTCTCCAGCGCCGCCTCGAACACGTCGCGCAGCTCGGCGTAGTCGGCCTCGGCCGTCGGGGTGGCGGGCACCCGCACCGTGCCGCCCATGTCCGAGACGTAGTGAAACAGCTTCAGCATGTGCCGGCGCTCCTCGTCCGACTGCTTGTAGAAGTGCTCAGCGCTGTGGTCGAAGCCGTGCTGGTCGCACCAGGCGGCCAGGGCGAGGTACTTAGACGACGCCTCGGCCTCAATGCCGATCTGGCGGTTCAGCAGCTCGACCGTCTCGCGGCCGAGGGAAGATTTCTGACGGAGTAGGTCTTTCATGAGAAGGGGGGTTAAACGAAGCTGTGGCGCAGCCGCCGGTGCAGGATGCTGTTGAGTTCGAGCATGACCAGCGCACCGGACAGAAGCTCTTTCAAGACGATGATCTCGCGCAGCGTCACCACCAGCAGCGTGCCCCGGCGGCAGGTGCAGAGCACCTCTACGTCGGCACGGCGCGGGTCGGCGATCATCGCGGCGAGGTCGATCCGGTCGACCTGCTGCTTGAGCGAGAGCAGGGCGCACACCGGCAGGCGGCGCGGCTGCCCCTGAAACTCCAGGTAGAAGCAGTTCTCGCGGTCGCACTGATAGATGGCTCCCGCCTCGGTCCGGTATACTTCGGCTCGCACCGCGTAAAGGTAGCTTATTTAGAAATAATTCAAATAGCAGCACCGAAAAAGAAAACCGCCCGGCTGCCCCATAAAAAACGGAGTGGCCCGGCGGTCGGATGCCTCCTCGTGAGGACGATCTGCGAACGAGCAGCCTTAACCCGGCGAGCGCCGGATGAGCGTAAGTCCTAATGATCGTGGTTGTCGCGGCAGAGGCCCACCACGCGGTGGAACACGTCGTGCAGGTCGGTGAGGGCGGCGGTCAGCTCGGCATCGGTCGCGGCGGGCTTCTGCGCTAGCTTGTGCAGCTTCCGGCTGTCCTTCTTCAGCTCGCTCACCGCCTTGCGGATAGCGGGCGTGTCGTAAGCCACGGGAATGGCGGTCTTCGCCAGCACGTCGGCCTTCTGCGCCATCTCGCCGCTGCGCTCACGGATCGGCTCCAGGTTGCCCTCCTCGGCGGGGTGGAACGTCATCGCCATCACCTCGTGGTAAGTATCGAGTTCAGGCCACTGTTCGAAGATCGACTGCGCGCGGGCGGGAAGGGCGAGCGCCGTCAACACGAGGGCGCAGAAAAACAGGGAAGTACGTCGCATGGGGTTAAGAAAGATGGTTGGTGTTGCGTCATTCCAACACCCCCCGACGCGCGGGAGGTTCCACCGCCGCCCGGCCTACGGCAGCTCGGCCAGCAGGTCGCCCACGGGCGGGTCGAACCGCTCGCCGTAGAACTCGAAGTGGTGGCGGTCGCCGACCTTCTCGATCACCTGCGACTCGTCGATCTTGCCTTGGTAGGTGCCGTAGCACGCGAGGGCGGCGCGCATGGCGGCCCGGTCGGCCTCCGAGAGCATCTGCGTGCAGTCGATCTTGCCCTCGGCCGAGCCGCGGATGCGGAACTCGTCGCCCATGAACACGGACTTGTCGCTGTCGGGTCGCGCCAAAAAGGCCAGGCGGCGGAGGTAGTCGGCCCCGGCGTCGCGCAGTTCGAGGAAGACGCGTTTGACGGCCGCGTGCGTCACCAGGTGGTCGTGGTAGCCGCTGATGCCGTAGACGGGGTAAGTCACGAGCACGTCGGGCCGCAGGGCCTCCACATGCCCGGCGATGGCCCGTTCGAGTTCGCGCGGGTCGATGTGCGCCAGCTCGCCGTCGGGAAAGTCGTCGACGCGCATCCCCGTCAGGCCGAGGCTCTTCTCGACGGCCAACATCTCCTTGTAGCGCACCTCGCCCATCGCCTCGACGCTCAAATTCAGTTCGTGGCGCACGCGCGTGGCCCCGCCCTTCGTAAAGGTGTAGAGGAACACTTCGTGCCCAGCCTTAAGCTGCGCGTGGATCACGGCGGCGGGGCCGAACGACTCGTCGTCGGGGTGGGGAAAAAGGTAGAGGAGGCGCACGGGCGATTGTCTGAGTGTGGAGGACGAAGGTAGCGATTTACGAACGGCAGCGACGCGACCGGCGAGCCGCCTACGCAAAGACCCCGATCCTTACGCCCGTAGACTTTTCGCACGTTCGGCGGCAGAAGGCGGGCCGCACCGTGTAAACTTCGCTTAAAAGCGCCCGAAGACCGGCCACCCGTCACGTGGCCCGGAAGGAGCAAGCTTAAATGCTCCAACGTCGCGTGCGCGTTGGTCATCATTTATTACAGAATCGTCGATCTATAACGATCTCACGACGATGAACTTCGCGAAAGACCCACTTATCTTGCTGGACGAACGACCGGCACTGTTCCCTGTGAATACGGCCGTTCGTGATTGCTCCACTAACGAACCGCCCCGATGCGTGCTTTCTTCGTCGGACTCGCGCTCTTGGGTTTTCTGAGCACCGCCGCCTACACCTTCTGGCGCGAAGACCTGCGGTACTCGCAACCCACGCCCGCACCCGCCGACTACGTTCCGGTGAACACCGGCGACCGCCCCGCGCTGAACGTGGCTACGCCCGGCGACCGCCCCACCCTGCTGCACTTCTTCAGCCCGGACTGCCCCTGCTCGCGCTTCAACCTCGACCACTTTGAGTCGCTACTGCGCCGGTACCGGGAGCGGGTGCACGTGGTGGCCGTGCTGCCGAAAGGGTACGACGGCCGCGCGGCCGGCTATGCCGCCGACTGGCGCATCCCCGTGCGCGTCGACACCGACGGGGCGCTGGCCAAAGCCTGCGGTGTCTACAGCACCCCTCAGGCCGTGCTGCTCGATGACCAGAGCGCGATCTTCTACCGGGGCAACTACAACCGCAGTCGCTACTGCACCCAGCCGCGCACCGCCTACGTGCAGAACGCGCTGCACCTGATGCTCGACGACAAAGAGGCCACCCCGGCCGAGGTGTCCGAGGCGCTCGGCCGGCCGTACGGCTGCGCCTTCAACGGTCCCGAAGCAAACTTCTTCGACTACGTTCTTAACTACCTTACCAAGCCATGAGCCCCACGAAGACGCCACAAGCGCAAGACTTTCTCCGGGAAGTGTACGCCCGCACCTATGCCGATGCGGAGCAATACATTCAGTACGCGGTCGGGGCCATGTTCGCCTTCGGTATGCTGCTGGCCTTTTTCTACGACACGTGGTTGGTGGCGGCGGGCGTGGGGGGCAGTGCCGTGGGGGCTTACCTACTGACACGCTTTACGATGCCGCAAAGCGCACTCCACCGGTACGTCACCTCCGTCGCCCTGGGGCTGTTCGGCGTGCAGTTCATCTACCAGATGCACGGCTTGTTCGAGATGCACTTTATCTTGTTCATCATCGCGACGGTGATAATCTTCTACGAAGACTGGCGCGTGTACGTGCCCGTCACGCTGTTGGTGGTGGTGCACCACACGGCGTTCGCTTACCTGCAAAACGTCGGCTACTCGGAGGTCTACTTCTCGCAGCTCGACTACGTTTCGCTGCGCACGCTCGCGTTCCACTACGGCCTGTTCGTGGTGCAGGTGGTGATCTGCGCCGGCTGGTCGCACATCAACCGCCGCCGTTCGGAGCGTCGCGCCGCCCAGCAGCACCGCCTGGAGCAACAGCTACGGTTCAGCGAGCGTAATCTCAACTTTGCCGATCAGATCGCCGCCGGCAGGCTCGACACCGCTTACGAAGGGCAGGCAGAAGACGTGCTGGGCGCCGCCCTGGTCACCATGCGCGACAGCCTGAAGGAGGCCGCCGCCGCCGCCGAGCAGCGTAGCTGGATCAGCGGCGGCCTGACGGAGTTGAACGAAACCGTGCGCCGCCACAACGAAGAGCTGGATACCCTGGCCGACCACGCCCTGCGCATGATCGTGCGGTACCTCGACGTGAACCAGGGCGCGCTCTACCTACTCGACGGCGACGGCGAGCCCACGCTCGTGATGCGCGCTTGCTACGCCTACGGCCGCCGGAAGCACCAAGAGTCGACCGTCGATCCCGGCGAGGGCCTGGTGGGGCAGTGTTTCCTGGAAGGCGCACCGACCTACCTCACCGAAGTGCCCGAAGGGTACGTAAACATCACCTCCGGGCTGGGTGAGGCGGCACCAAGAGTGCTGCTGCTGACGCCACTCACCCTGAACGAACAGACCGTGGGCGTGATCGAGCTGGCTTCGTTCCAGCCACTTTCCGAACACGCGCGCGAGTTTCTGGTGCGTGCCGCCGAGGTAGTGGCCTCGACAGTGGTCTCGACCCGCAACCAAGAGCGTACGCAGCGCCTCCTTGAGCAGTCGCAAGAGCTGATGGAGCAGATGCGCGCGCAAGAGGAAGAGATGCGACAAAACCTCGAAGAGCTACAAGCCACGCAAGAGGCCCTGGAACGCCGCCAAAGCGAACAAGTCAGCGCGTAGCGACGGTCGTCGACTCTGCTACGCCCTTCACGCCGTAGGGCTCCACCCAGGTGCCGTTCCACTCGTCGTCGGGGTGGGGAAAAAGGTAGAGGAGGCGCACGGGCGATTGTCTGAGTGTGGAGGACGAAGGTAGCGATTTACGGAAGGCCGCCGGAAGATACCCCTACTCCACGTACAGCACTAGGCCCTTGAGGTACTCGCCCTCGGGGTGGTAGATGTTCACGGGGTGGTCGGCGGGCTGGCTGAGCTGGTGCAGGATGCGGACGTTGCGCCCGGCGTCGGCGGCGGCCCCGAATACAACCTTGCGAAACAGGTCGCGGTCTACGTTCTGCGAGCAGGAGAAGGTGAACACCACCCCGCCGGGAGCCACCTTGCGGAACGCCCAGAGGTTGATCTCCATGTAGCCCCGGGTGGCATTGGGCACGGCGCGAGCGTGCTTGGCGAAGGCCGGCGGGTCGAGCACGATCAGGTCGTACGTCTCCGTCGTCGCCTTGAGGTAGTCGAAGCAGTCGGCTGCGGTCGAGCGGTGCGGGGCCTCCTCGCCGAAGTTGAGCGCCACGTTGGCTTCGCCCTGGCGGACGGCCTCCTTCGAGATGTCGACCGAGTGCACCGCCGTGGCTCCACCCGCCACGGCGTAGACGCTGAACCCCGCCGTGTAAGAGAAGGCGTTCAGCACGCGCTTGTCGGCGGCGTACTGCATGAGCAGGCGGCGGTTTTCGCGTTGATCGAGGAAGAAGCCCGTCTTCTGCCCCCCGGCGTGGTCGACCGCGAAGCGCAGGCCGCTCTCGCGGATGTGCACCGGCGGCGCGGGCGCGTCGGCCTCCTCGCCGAGCCAGCCGTTGGGCAGCCCCACGCCCTCCAGCCGCCGCGCGGCCTCCTTATTTTTCAGGTATACACGCGGCCACCCCAGTTCGCGCAGCGCCGACCGTAGGTGCGGCTGGATGCGCTCGCTCCCCTTGGTGAGGAGCTGCGCCACGGCCACCTCGCCGTACACGTCCACGATCACGCCCGGCAGAAAGTCGCCCTCGGCGTGCAGCAGGCGGTAGGCATCGGTACCCTCCTGGTTGACGAAGCGCCGCCGCAGCTCCCAGGCGCGCCGCACCTTGGCGGCCCAGTAGTCGGCGTCGAACGTGGGCGTACCGTCGGCCCAGTCGAACATCCGCACCTGAATCTGGCTATTGGTCGACCAGAAACCCCACCCCAAGCGTTGGCCGCGATTGTCGCTCACGGCCACGATCTCACCGTCGTCGGCGGGCGGCGCACTTTTGACGGCCCCCGAAAAGATCCACGGGTGGCGGTTGATCACGGAGCGGTCGCGGCCGGATTTCAGCACGACGGTCTTGGCGGTCAGGGGGGCTCGGTTCATAACCCATAGCTACGCAAGCCCGGCGAAAGGAGCTAGGTCAGCCGCTTGGTTGTTCGTCGAGTCGGCAGGAAGTAGAGCTTCAAGAAGTAACACTTCAAATAATAGAGTTGCTACACCCTGATTATCAGGAGATTGTGACCAAGCCACGCTGGTCAATCGGCACGGCGTATTGACCTGTCTCCGCGCTTCCGTCCCTGGTCGGCGGTCAGCCCCCCTCGGTCGTCGGTCCCCCACAGTCAGCCGGAGCGGCCGTCGGCTCTCACCGGTAAAGCCACTTGAGCGCGTCGGCGAACGCCTCGCCCCAGTAGTACTCGTTGTGCTTGCCCTCAGGGTGAACATGCAGGCGGTGATCGACGCGGCGGTCCAGGTGGTCCCGCAGGCGTCGTAGGTCGGCGGCTACGCCCGGCTCCCGTTCGCCGCCGTAGAGGTAGGCCCGCGTGGTTGCGCCCGGCACGAAGCCGGCGGCCTGCGGGTAGACGGCAGGCGCAATCCAGAGCGAGGGCGAGAAGATCATCCACTTGCTGAACACGTCGGGGCGCACCAGGCCGGCGTAGAGGCTGATCAGCCCACCCATCGAGCTGCCGCCCACGCCGGTGTGGATACGCTCGGGGCGCGTGCGGAAAGCGGCGTCCACCTGAGGCTTGAGCACGCCCGTGAGGAAGTCGACGTAGCGGCCGCCCTCGCCGGGGCCGTACTCGGGGTGATCGAAGGGCGCGAACTCGGTCAGTCGGCGCTGCTCGGCGTGGTCGACGGCCACCACGATCACCTCGCCCCCGCCGTGCGGCCGCAGCGCCGCCAGCCGCTTGTCGACGGCCCAGTTGCCGTAGGGCGCACCTTCGTCGGCCAGGTTCTGTCCGTCTTGCAGGTAGAGCACCGGGTAGCGGCGGTCGGTCTGGTCGTAGTCGTGGGGGCAGAGCACGGCCACGCGGCGCGTCTTGTCGAGGCCGGGAATGTGGTAGGCCTCGTCGAGGACAGTAATGCGAGGCAGGTGGGCGGGGTCGAAGTCGGGAATGGGCACGAACGAAAGTACGAAGGCGCGACGCTTCTCTCCTCCCCTCGCCCGGCAGTACTAAGGGCAGCGGGCGGACAAGTCGTCGGGCGTGCGTTCGTCGCGGGCGGCCGACTCCCGCCACATGCGGCACGCCTCCTGCACGTTGCCCAGGGCCGCGTGCGCTTCGCCTAGGTAGTAGTAAAGTTCCTCAACGTCGGGGTCCAGATTTCGGGCGGCTTCGAACTGGCGCAGGGCCTCGGCCGGGTCGTCCGTTTTCAGGTAGTAGACGCCCCGGTTGCGGAAGGCCCAGCCGTTGCGCGGGGTCAGGCGCAGCGCCCGCTCCACGTCGGCCCGCCCCGCTTCGAGCGAGTCCTGCTGCAAGAGTGCGTACCCTCGGTTGTTGAAGTAGGTAGCCTCGCGGCCATTCAGCGTCAGCGCCCGGTCGAAGTAGCCCCGCGCGCCGGGATAATCACCCTCCACCAGCCGGAGCATCCCCAGGTTATTGATGGCCAAGTCTTGCGCGGAGTCGAGCCGAAGGGCCCGCCGGAAGTCGCGCTCAGCGTCGGCGTAGTTCTTCAGCTTGTATTGTAGCAACCCCCGGTTTACGTAGGCCTCCACGTAGGTCGAGTCGCGCCGTAGCGCCCGTTCGAAGTCAAGCAGGGCGGCCGCATTTTGCCCAGCCAGCAGGTGCGTCATGGCGCGGGCGTAGTAGACGTCGGCCGTGTCGGTGTAGGGCGTGCGCGTAAGGTGGTTCAGGTCGTCGAGGGCCTGTTCGTAGCGACCGACCGTCATGAAGACGTTGGCCCGGTTCAGGTATGCCTCCCAATGGTCGTCTTTGATGGCGAGCGCTTGCCGGTAGTCTTCCAGCGCGCGCTCCATCTCCCCGACGGCGAAGTGCGCCTTCCCCCGGTTGTTGAACGCCTCGTGGTAGCGCGGAAAGGCCTCTACCGCTTCGTCGTAAAAGTGGATGGCCCGGCGGTACTCCTGCGCTTTGTAGGCGACGTTGCCCCGCTTTAAAAAGCGCACGGCGGCCGTACTCGGACGGTCGTCGCCGGACCCGCAGGCCGCCAGCATAAAAACCAGCATCAGAAGGATCCAGCGGCCCGCCGCAGGCAAGCAACTCAGCGTCGGCATGGGGTTGTTTCTGTTCAAACCAAAATCTCCGACGCGCCCGGTGCGGCCGTATCAGCGTTCGTCGAAGGTTACTTAGACTTGATCGGTAGGCCATCAAACGGCTACAAGCGAACAAGTTTATCATCTAGATACGTCTGGGCCGGACGGTGTAACCACCCCTGCGCCGGGGCGCACCGACAGGTGGTCAAATATACGCCCGTGCAGCCAGCCGCGATCTTCGGCGCGCTTCAGCAAATCGCGTTCGTCGGCGTTGATCACCAGCAGCGGGCCCGCGTCGTAGCCGGTGATCCATCGCTCGTAGAGTTCGTTCAGGTTGGCGAGGTACACGTCGGGAATGGAACGCTCGTACGCCCGCCCCCGGCGGCGGATGCCCTCTTTCAGCCGGGGCAGCCCCGCCTGCAGGTAGATGAGCAGGTCGGGCGGACGCACCAGCGACCGCATCGAGTCGTAGAGACCGAGGTAAGTGGCGTGGTCGCGGGCCGACATCAGCTTGCTTTCGCGCAGGTTCCGTGCGAAGATGTGCGCGTCTTCGTAGATCGTCCGGTCCTGCACCACCCCGCGCCCGGCGGTGGCAACGTCGAGCGCCTGCCGAAAGCGGCTGTTCAGAAAGTAAATCTGCAGGGGGAACGACCACCGGGGCATGTCGTCGTAAAAGTCTTCTAGATAAGGGTTGCGCCGCGTGGCTTCCTCGTGCGGCGTCCATCCGTACGCCTCGGCCAGCAAATGGGTCAGGGTCGTCTTACCCACCCCGATGTTCCCGGCCACGGCTACGTGCGGAGGGCGCGCTGTTGTCGGCGTGTTCATCCGTCGGTAAACGACGGGCGGGGCGCAGTGTTCAAAGCGCACGCTCACTGCCAAAGCGCCCCCAGGTGCTGCCCAAGACGGGAATCAGCCGAAAAGCAGTCTTAGGGCTAACGGCGGCCGGTTTCGCCGGAGGGGGCGGGCAGTTGCAGTAAGCGCGAGAACTTGTCGAAGATGGCCGTGTTCTGATACGTGCCCGCAAACGCCTCCGCGCCGGGACCGTAGGCGAACACTGGTACCATCGTGGCCGAGTGCCCCCCCGACGAGAAGCCGAAGTCGAGCTGGTCATAGTCGTGCCCCTTGCCGTCGGGGCGGTCGGTGCCGCGCAGCGTGAAGCCGCCCGTCTCGTGGTCGGCCGTGACCACCACCAGCGTGTTGCCCTCCCGCTCGGCATAGTCGAGCGCCACCCCGAGCGCGCGGTCAAAGTCAAGCATCTCTTCCACGATGTACTGACCATCGTTGGCGTGCCCGCCCCAGTCGATCTGCGAGCCCTCCACCATCAGGAAGAACGGCCGGTCGCCCCCTTTCAGGTAGTCGAGTGCCATGCGGGTGGCGCTGGGCAGGAAGTCACCCCGCCCCTCGCTCCACTTCGGCATGCCGTTGTCGGCCAGCAGGTAGCCGTAGCGCTGGTTGCGGTTCCAAGACGCCGGGGCTCGCAGCGCCGTGGTGTTGACCACGAAGCCCGCCGCCCGCAGCGTGTCGAGGTAGTTGAGGCCATCTTCGCGGCCGTAGAAAAACTTCTGCCCGCCGCCCGCAAAAAAGTCGACCGGCGAGGGGGCCAGTTGCGTGGCGATGGCCTCCTGGCTGTCCCTGGATGCTTCGTGCGCGAAGAAGGAGGCGGGCGTGGCGTGCGTAACGGCCGAGGTCGACACCACGCCCGTGGGGCAGGCCGGGCAGTGCTCGGCCAGCAGCTCGTACAGGTTCGTGAGCCGCCGCCCGGCTGTGTCGACGCCGATGGCCCCGTTGTAGGTCTTCTCGCCCCCGGAAAAGGCCGTGGCCCCCGCCGCCGAGTCGGTAATTTTGTGGGTGGCCGACGACGTGCGGCTCAACCCGATGACTGGAAAACGGGCAAAGTTGGGCTCGCCGGTGCCGTAGTAGTAGGCCGCCGACACCTGACTCATCCCCATGCCGTCGCCGATCAGGAAGATAACGTTCGGCGGCGCGGTCGGCACAGTAGGCATAGCGATAGGTGTTGCCCCGCGCAGCACGGGGGCTTCGGTGCGGCAGGCGACCGTGCTCAGGAGCAACAAAAGGACTACGAACAAGCGCTTCATGACGGGGAGGAGAAAAGGTCGGAGATTTGCCGTCAAAGGTACGCGCGCTGCGGAGAGGTCCGTGTTACGAAACCGTTAATTCCGGCGTGCGCAGGCTACATTAGTTCGTTTCTACCCGCTTCCCCATGTCACTCTTCCGCCTGTTCCGTGTCGGCCTGACGGTGGGCCTCCTGCTGCTCGGCCTCTCCTACCCCTCCGGCGCGCAGCCGCCCCGCCACGTCGTGTTCGCGGAGCTGGGCGGGGCGGGGCCGCACTACTCGCTGAACTACGCCCGCATGCTGCGCGCCGGTGAGCGGTTGGTCTGGGAAGGACGCCTGGGGGCTACGCTCGAAGCCGACGCCTTTTCCGTACCGGCGGGCTTGCAGGTCTACACTGCCGCCGCCCCGCACCACCTCGAAGTGGGCCTCACGGGCGCGCCCTACGTGGACCGTTACCGGACCTTCCTGGCGAAAAACGACCGCTCCGACACTTATCTATACGTCTCGCCCTCGGTGGGCTACCGCTACCAGCGCGCGGGCGGCGGCTTGTCGGTACGGATCGCGTTCGTGCCCCAGGTGTACATGGACCCGCCGTCGGACAACCCCTTCAACGTGGACCCTGCCTGGCGGCCGTGGGCGGCACTCTCGGTGGGGTGGGGCGTTCGGTAATTTATCTGCCAAGTTTATCCGCCTACTCCCCCTGCCCGAGCGAGTAGCCGCGCTTGCCGTCGAACACGTAGAGGTTCTCGGTCTTGATCACGTCGTAGCCCGCGTCGATGGCGGCTTGTTGCAGGTCGATGAGTTGCTGGGCTGTCACCGCGCCGCCGTCGGTCGCCACAAAGCGGCAGCGCCAGTGGTCAGTGCAGAACGTCTCGGGTATGCCGCCGGGCCACACCTTCACGCCCCGGTTGGTGATCATCTTCAGCTTCATGCCTTGCTCGGGCACCTCGGCCAGGGCGTCGCCCAGTTGCTTCGCCGAGCCGCCCGAGGCGTCGTCCCACCAGTCCAAGAAGAGATCGGTACCCACCAGTTGCTTCACCTTCGGCTTGCGTCGCGAGGGCTTGATGTCGAAGCCCTTCGTGGGGACTTTTGAATACTCGGCCGGCTTGAACTGCTGCGGCAGTTGGCCGAGCCGTTCGATCAGCGCGTCGGCAAAGGCCTTGGTACCTACCTTCTTGGTGCTGACGCTCTCCTTGTAGATGTCGGCCGTGTGGATACCGTCTTCGAGCGTGCGCAGCCAGGCGTTGTGGATGCGCTCGGCGGCCTCAGGCTGTTGGATGTGCACCAGCATCATGAGCGCGCCGTTGATCAGCCCCGAGGGGTTGGCAATGTCTTGCCCCGCGATGGTGGGCGCCGAGCCGTGGATGGCCTCGAACATGGCGCACTGGTCGCCCACGTTGGCCGAGCCACCCAGCCCCACCGAGCCGGCCACCTGCGCGGCGATGTCGGAGATGATGTCGCCGTAGAGGTTGAGCGTCACGATCACGTCGAAGCGGCCGGGCGTGTCGGCCACGAACGCCGAGCCGATGTCGATGATCCAGTGCTCGTTCTCGATGTCGGTATACTCGGCGGCGATCTCGTCGAACACCTCGTGGAACAGCCCGTCGGTGTGCTTCATGATGTTGTCCTTTGTCAGGCACGTCACCTTTTTACGGCCGTTGGCGCGGGCGTACTCGAAGGCGTAGCGGACGATCTTCTCACAGCCGGGGCGGCTGATGAGCTTGAGGCACTGCACCACCTCGCCGGTCTGCTGGTGCTCGATGCCCGCGTAGAGGTCTTCCTCGTTCTCGCGGACAATCACCAGGTCCATCTCGGGGTGTTTAGTCTCGACGTAGGGCTTGTACGACCGGCAGGGGCGCACGTTGGCGTAGAGGCCGAGCGTTTTGCGGGTGGTCACGTTGAGGCTTTTGAAGCCGCCCCCCTGCGGCGTGGTGATGGGTGACTTCAGGAAGACTTGCCGCTCGCGCAGCACGTCCCACGATTCGGGGCGGATGCCCGCCGTGACGCCCTCCTTGAACACCTTCTCGCCGATCTCGATGGTAGCGATGTCGAGGTTAGCACCGGCGGCGTCTAGAATGCGCAGCGTGGCGTCCATGATCTCGGGACCGATGCCGTCACCGTGGGCGACGACGATCTTCGTGGGTTCACTCATAAGGTATGGGTTGGAATGTAAAGTGTGTAACCTAATGACCGGGGAGAGGGTTACAGGGCGGCGATCTCGTCGTCCGACAGCCCCGTGAACCGCTTGATCTTTTCGGGAGGCTCGCCGCCCTCCTTCATCCGCCGGGCGATCTTCAAGATACCCTCTTCGCGGCCCTCTTCCCGCCCCTCTTCGCGCCCCTCTTCCCGGCCCTGCTCGCGGCCCTCGCGCTTAGCGGTGTTGACCACGTTGTTAAGGTCGCGGTAGTACTTGAGGCTCTGCTCATAGTCGTCCATCTCCTTCGGCTCGAAGCGGGCGATCTCGGCGACTTCGAATAAGCGCGCAAACACACGGTCCTGCAGCTTCGTGGGGCGGTCTTGTAAGTCTTGCAAGTACCGCAGCACGTAGAGCCACTTGTCGAGCTGTGTTTCCAGCTCTTCCTCACGCTTCTGAAATTTAGGGAGTTCGATGTAGATGAACTTCAGCTTCTCGTAGAAGACCCGGCAGTGCTGATCCTTCAACTCGACGGTATGAATGAAGTCCTCTTCGTCCTGGTGGTCGTCGAAAACGAAGTCCAGGATGCCGACCGTGTAGACTGGTTGCAACTCGAAGTCCCAGACGCCTTTTTTCGCCTGGTCGCGGATGGGAAAAGAGGCGTAGAAGACGCTGCGGTCCTGGAAGAAATCTTGCTTGGCCTTCTGTAGCTCGACGATGAACCGCTCGCCCGATGCGCTGCGGCAGTAGAGGTCAAAGATCGCCTTACGGTCTGCGTGGCCGCGCCCGAGCTGCTCGCCTCGCAGGTAGGTCAAGTCCATGATCCGGTGGTACGACGGCAGCAACTGATTCAGCAGATCGATCAGCAGCATTTTGTTCGGCTCGGTGCCGAACAGCTTCTTAAAGCCAAAATCGGTCAGGGGGTTGACGTAGCGTTCTTCCAGGGTCATGGCGCGGCGGTTTAAGACCTTTTACGTAAAGCAACGCCGGGCGGGCGTGTTCCCTACGACCCCGACTCCTCCTGCGCGGGTAGTGTCAATTTAAGAGTGATAAGTTGTAGTTATACATAAAAAGCTTGATATGCAGCTCGTGCATAGGGTTTGGGGAAAAACAAGTTATTCATTTGCGGCATTTGGTATAATTGAGTAATTCCATTCCCCCTGAAATTCATTTTTGACTAGATTTACTT
>JBARYS010000090.1:0-2634 GCA_049648155.1 Catalinimonas sp.
GGCTTGCCGCTGGTGATCAAGTCGCCGCACCAGGGATCATCCATCGGCGTGTCGATCGTCGCCGAGCGCGACGCGTCCCGGTTTGCGGCGGCCGTCGATCGCAGCTTGTTTATCCAGACGGTGCGCCGCGACGAGTGGCGGGCGAAGAGCGAAGCCGAGAAGGTGCACTTTCTCCGTACGCTGACCGACATCCGCGAGGGCATCGGTATGCCCGTCTGGGTCGAGCAGGGCGAGGCCGCGCCGCGCCTGATGCGCCATCCGGAAGCCCTCTACCACTACCTCGAAGGGGAGTTCACGGCCGACGAGCTGCGGCTGGTCAGTCCCGAGGGCGAGGAGGCCGTGTTGGTGGAGGCGTTTATCCGCGGGCGGGAGTTCTCCTGCATCGTGGTGGAAGACGAGCGGGGTGCGCCGCTGCCCCTGCCGCCGACGGGCATCGTGAAGCGCGAGGACCTGTTCAACTACCGTTCGAAGTATCTGCCGGGCATGAGCCGCAAGGTGACGCCCATCGACCTACCCACGCCGCAGATCGAGCACATCCGCGCCGAGTGCGCGCGCCTCTTCACCGCGCTGCAGTGCGACGTGTACGCTCGCATCGACGGCTTCGTGAACGAAGCAGGCGAGGTGTTTTTGAACGACCCCAACACGACCTCGGGCATGTTACCGTCGTCGTTCTTCTTCCACCAGGCCGCCGAAATCGGGCTGACGCCCTCGCAGTTTCTGACCTACATCGTCCGGACGTCGCTGGCGGCGCGGCTGCGGGGCGGCAAGAACCTGATCGCGCTGCGTGGGCAACTCGCCGCGCTCGACGAGCGGCTGCGGGCGCACCGGGCGGCGGCACAGGACCGCACGCGCGTGGCCGTGATCATGGGCGGCTTCTCGACCGAGCGTCACATTTCGGTCGAGAGCGGCCGCAACGTGTTCGAGAAGCTGTCGTCGAGCACCAAGTACGAACCCTTCCCGGTGTTTCTGACCGGTGCGGAAGCTGCCCACGAGCTCTACCTGATTCCGGTGAACGTGATGCTGAAGGACAACGCCGACGACATCCGTGAGAAGGTCCGCCACGCTGACGAGGTTCACCCCGTGCTGACGCAAATTCGCGAGGAAGCGGCGGCCGTCACGAGCACGTATGCCGGTCGGCCCATCCAACGGCCCACCCCGGTGACCTACGACGCGCTGGCCGAGCACGCCGACGTGGTGTTCATCGCCCTGCACGGCCGCCCCGGCGAAGACGGCGCGGTGCAGCAGGAGCTGGAGCGCGTCGGCTTGCCCTACAACGGCTCGGGCGTGCCCAGCTCGCAGACCACCATCAACAAGTACGTCACGAATCAGACGCTGCGCGCGCACGGCTTTTCGGTGGCGAACCACCGCTTGGTGGCAAAGGCCGACTGGCAGACCGACCGCGCGGCGCTCCTGGACGCCGTCGAGGCTGAGTTTGGATACCCAATCATCGCCAAGCCGCACGACGACGGGTGCAGCTCGGCGGTCAAGAAGATTAAGAGCCGCGCGGAGCTGGTGGCCTTCGGCGAGCTGATGTTCCGAGCGTCGGAGCCGCTGACCGAACCCGAGATGCGCACGCTGCACCTACAACCCACCGAGGAGTTTCCGCAGAAGGAGCACTTCCTGATCGAAGAGCTGATCGGCCCGGCGGGCGCGCAGCACTTTCTGGAAGTCACGGGCGGCCTGCTGACGAAGGTCGACGCGGACGGCCAACGCCGGTACGAGGTCTTCGAGCCGTCGGAGGCGCTGGCGACCGGCGAGGTGCTCTCGCTCGAAGAGAAGTTTCTGGCAGGCGAGGGGCAGAATATCACCCCGGCGCGCTTCGGCCCTACGCCCGAGGAGCAAGCCCGCGTGTCGGCCCGCGTGCGTGCGGACTTGGAACGCGTGGCGCGCGTGCTCGATGTGGAGGGCTACGCCCGCATCGACGCCTTCGTGCGCGTCTGGAAGAGCGGCGAAGTCGAGACGATCATCATCGAGGTGAATTCACTGCCCGGCATGACGCCCGCCACGTGCATCTTCCACCAGACGGCCCTGAACGGCTACGCGCCGTACGCCTTTATCGACGCGATTCTGGAGTACGGGCGGCAGCGGCTGGGGACGGCGGTAGAGTAAGGATCGTTGCATACGATCATGAGCACTGTGTTGGTCTTGCAGAAGTTGCTGGTCGAATGTACGGTCGCTCTGCCCGCGACGCTCGTCCGGCTACCGGCAACATCGTTAACCTGATCGGACAGTTGCTGCGAGAAGGTCGCTTTGTGAAGAGGTCAAAAGAAGAGATAGAGCGCTTTAAGCAGGGGCACTACAAAAAAGCAGTCGTTAAACGGCTGACCTGCAACCAGGAGGACCGGGAGCTGATTCCGGTGGTGATGCTGTCGGAGCGGAAGTTGGGACTCAGCCTCGACGAAGCCTTCCGCCACGACGTACACCAGTTCCCCCGGCTTCCGGGCGCGCGTCAAGCGCCGCCCACAGGACCTTCCTCCCCTACACCTTATAAGCGTAGCCTACCACCGCCACCCCACGCCCCACTCGACGAAGTCGGCCACGGAGAAGTGCGCGATCATCGAGACGAACCCGAACCAGGTGGGCCGCTCGGTGGGGCGGCCGTAGTATCGCAGGCCCCACCGTTGGTAGACAGGC
>JBARYS010000091.1:0-1900 GCA_049648155.1 Catalinimonas sp.
CTCACGTTCGATCCCGACGGCACGGTGACCACGTGGCAGCCCAGCCGCCCGGTGCAGGATGCCCTCCGCGACGACGAGGGCTGCCTCTGGATGGCCGACTACCGGAACGGCATGACGAAGGCGTGCGCGCCCGGCGGCGAGGTAGAGGTCTTCACCCCCGAGGGGCCGACGTCGACCGTCACGTTCGGCCTCTATACCCACGACGACCGCATCGTGTTGCTGCACGGCGGCTACAACCTCTCTTCGTCGGTCGAGCGCGGGCAAGACGTAGGCTTCTCCACGTTCCAAGAGAGCACTTGGGACAATTATTCGTCCTTGAATGGAAGAATGCCCTACGCCAACGATCTGGTGGGGGCTGCCTACAACCCTCGTAACGGCTCATTCTACGTCTCGTCGTATGGCTGGGGCGTCATTGAATTTGCGTCCGACTGCACCATTACACGCTGGTCGAACGACAACGCCTCGCTACTGTCGGTGGAGCAGCCGGGCGTGCAGCCAGGTCCACCGTTCGTGCGTATCGGCGGTATGACCGTGGACCGGGAGGGCAACCTTTGGGTGGCGAACACATTTGCCCCCAGCCGGCCGTTGCACGTGCTGCGCCCCGACGGCACTTGGGAGAGCTTCGCTATCGGAAACGTGGGGGTGCGAGCCATCCTGGACGTGATGATCGACCGGAACGGCTACAAGTGGTGCCGCCACTGGAACACCAGCAGCGCCACGCTGGGTATGGTCGTTTTCGACGAAGTGGAGAACCAGGCACGGCGCATCACTACGGACAACGGACTGCCCAGCAACCTGGTGCGCGACGTGGTCGAAGACGAAGACGGCCTGATCTGGGTAGCAACCGACGGCGGCGTGGTGGTCTTCTACGACTCGTTCGACGTGTTCGAGCGTGCCATCCAGGCTGAGGGGCCGCGCGTGCGGATCAACGCCACGCAGTCGACCACCTTGCTGAGCAACGAACGCGTCAACTGCATCGCCGTGGACGGCGGCAACCGCAAGTGGATCGGTACCGACAACGGCCTCTACCTGGTGTCGCCCGACGGCAGCGAGGTCATCCAGCAGTTCACCCGCAGCAACAGCCCGCTCTACTCCAACAGGATTATCGACGTGACCGTGAACGGGCGCAGCGGCGAGGTGTTCGTGGCCCTCGACGAGGGGGTGATCTCCTACCGCTCCGACGCCACCGACGCCGCCCCCACGCACGGCACGGTGCGCGCCTTCCCCAACCCGGTGCGGCCGGAGTACGAAGGGCTCATCACCATCTCGGGGCTGGCCACCGACGCCGTGGTCAAGATCACCGACGTGTCGGGCAAGCTCGTGCACGAAGGGCGCGCGGCGGGCGGCACGGCCACCTGGAACGGCCGCGACTACAACGGGCGGGCGGCGCGGACGGGCGTCTACTTGGTGTTCAGCGCTACCGAAGACGGCACCGAGAGCTTCGTGACGAAGATTGCGGTGGTCGAGTAGCGCGCCGGACCGGCGGACACCAAGTCAAGCTTTGTCTCTACGACGCCGAGGTCTCGGCGGGCTGGGTTTGCTCCCGTGCGTCGGCGGGCGCGCCGGCCGCGACGGTTTGCAACGTGATGCGGAACGTCGTGCCGCGCCCGGGCTCCGAGCGCTTCACGCCGATCTTGCCGCCGTGGTAGTTCTCGACGATGCGCTTCACCAGCGTCAGCCCCAGCCCCCAGCCGCGCTTTTTGGTGGTGAAGCCGGGGTCGAACACGCGGCGGGCCTGGCCGCGCGTCATCCCCTTGCCGGTGTCGGTCACGTCGACCGCCACGCGGCCGTCGCGCAGGGGCAGGATTTCGAGGCGCAGCGACCCTTGGCCGCTCATGGCGTCGACGGCGTTCTTCGAAACGTTTTCGATCACCCACTCGAACAGCGGCCGGTTCAGGGC
>JBARYS010000092.1:0-2995 GCA_049648155.1 Catalinimonas sp.
GTTGCACCCCTCGCTGATGAGCGGAACCAGCCCCCACTGCATGGTCTCGGGCACGGTGGTGGGCAGCCCCTCGCTGTGCGACGGCAGGGCGAAGAAGTGGCTCATACGCAGGTAACGCTCTTTCTCCGCCCCGTGCACGGCCCCGACGTAGCGCACGTTGCCGCCCCCGGTCGGCAGCGCCGCTTCGAGCTTGGGGAGTTCGCCGTCGTCCGGCCCGGCCACGATGAGCTGGTAGTCGTCGCGGGTAGCCAGCGAGGACGCCTGCCAGGCCCGCACCAGCGGTACCACGCCCTTTTTGTGGTGCAGCCGCCCCATGTAGAACACCGTGCGGCGGGCGGGCTTCGTCAGGTCGGTCTCCTGCCGGGGCACGCCGTTCGCGATCAGGTGCGTGTGGTCAAACCAACGGGCCAAGCGGTCGCGCTCGGGGCTGCTCACCGCCCGCACCACGTCGGCCCGGCGGATGAGCCGCCGCTCCAGCAGGCGGAAGTAGGTCCACTTCTTCAGTCGCTTCTGCCGCAGGGGCCAGGGTTCGAGCATTCCGTGCGGCACGTGCACCCAGCGGAAGCCCTTCGCGCGCAGCGCCGCGCCCCAGCGGGTGGGGTAGTGCCACATGCCGTGCGAGACCACGACCGTGTCGGCGGGCGAAAGCCCCTCTTGCTCGACCGCAGCCAGGGCCGCGCGCGGGCTCAGCGTGGGCAGCGGCACGGGCCGGGCTCCAGCAAACTGATCTTCCTGGTATGGCTCACCGGCCGGAAACCAGACGGACGAGGCGGTGCCGTGGGCCGCCAGCAACTCGGGGGCGGTCACCACGGCCGCGCGCCAGACACCGACGTTCACCGGCCTGATGTTGTCAACGATGTTTACGATGCGCATCACGGCCAAAGGTAGGTTCCCCCACGGGGCGCTGCTACTTGCCGAACGAAATGTCGTCGGGCAGCTCGTTGACGTCGTCGGCCTGCCGTGGGAAGTGGGAACGCAACTGCTCGCCGGCGGTGCCGATGGCCCGGATCAGGCCCCCGGCGAAGTCCCCCGCCTTGAAGTCGGCGGTGAGTTGGTCTTTGATGGCGTCCCAGAACGTGCCGGGCACCACGCGGTTGATGCCCTTGTCGCCCAGGATCGCGAAGCAGTGCGTCTCGGTAGCCAGGTAGAAGAGGACGCCGTTGCGGCGCTCGGTGCGGTGCATTTTTAGCTTGGCAAACACGTCGGCGGCCCGGTCGAGCACCTCGCCCTTGCACTGCGGCTCCAGGTGTACCTGAATTTCGCCGGAGGTCCTTAGTTCGGCCTCGCGGATGGCAGCTACGATCCGGCTCTGCTCGTCGGGAGTAAAAAACGCTTTGGGCATGGGACCTGGCGGGTTGACTGGTGAACACCAAAGCATACGCGGCCGGGGCGCGCTCGTTGCGGCCGGGCGGCCTCTTGCCCCTTGCCCACCCTTCGGCGACCTTTGCCGCCCCATGCCCGACCCCCAACGCTACACGCTCACCGCCGCCCTGCCCTACGCCAACGGCCCGATCCACATCGGCCACCTGGCGGGTGTTTACATTCCGGCCGACATCTACGCCCGCTACCGCCGGCTGCGGGGCGACGACGTGCTGTTCGTCTGCGGCTCCGACGAGCACGGCATCCCCATCACCATCCGCGCGCGCCGCGAGGGGGTGACGCCGCAGGACATCGTGGACCGCTACCACCCACAGATTCGCGACGCCTTTCGCGACTTCGGCATCTCGTTCGACCACTACTCGCGCACGTCCGGCGCGACGCACCGCGCCACGTCCGCCGACGTGTTTCGCGTGCTGCACGAGAAGGGCGAGTTCATCGAACGGGTCAGCGCGCAGTTCTACGACCCCGAGGCGAAGCAATTTCTGGCCGACCGCTACATCCAGGGCACTTGCCCGGTGTGCGGCTTCGCGCGCGCCTACGGTGACCAGTGCGAGAACTGCGGCTCCACGCTGAGCCCCTCGGAGCTGAAGGAGCCGCGCTCGATGCTCAGCGGGGCCACGCCCGAGCTGCGCGAGACAAAGCACTGGTTCCTGCCCCTCGACAAGTACGAGCCCTGGCTGCGGCAGTGGATTCTGGAAGAGCATCAGGAGTGGAAGCCGAACGTATACGGCCAGTGCAAGTCGTGGATCGACGGCGGGTTGCAGCCCCGCGCCATGACGCGCGACCTCGACTGGGGCGTGCCCGTGCCGCTGCCCGACGCCGACGGCAAGGTGCTCTACGTCTGGTTCGACGCGCCCATCGGCTACATCTCGGCCACGAAGGAGTGGGCCGAGGCGCACGGCAAGGACTGGCGGCCCTACTGGCAGAGCGACGACACGCGGCTGCTGCACTTCATCGGCAAGGACAACATCGTCTTCCACTGCATCATCTTCCCGAGTATCCTGCACGCCCACGGCGGCTACCAACTGCCCGACAACGTGCCCGCCAACGAGTTTCTGAACCTGGAGGGGGAGAAGATCTCGACCTCGCGCAACTGGGCCGTTTGGCTGCCCGACTACCTTGAAGACTTCCCCGACCAGCCCGACGTGCTGCGCTACGTGCTCTGCGCCGCCGCGCCCGAGACGCGCGATAACGACTTTACTTGGAAGGAGTTTCAGACCCGCAACAACGCCGAACTGGTGGGTGGCCTGGGCAACTTCGTCAACCGCGTGCTGGTGCTGACGCGCAAGTACTTCGACGGTAAGGTGCCGGCGCGGGGTACCTGCTTCGACGCCGACGAGGCTGTGCTCGCCGAGCTGGTGGCCTTCCCCGGGCGCATCGCGCAGTCGCTGGAGCAGTTTCGCTTCCGCGAGGCCATGCAGGGGCTGATGGACCTGGCCCGCACCGGCGACAAGTACCTGGCCGACACCGAGCCGTGGAAGGTCATCAAGGTCAACGAGGGGCGCGTGGCGACGATCCTGAACGTGGCCTTGCAGATCGTAGGCAACCTGCAGGTGCTCAGCGCGCCCCTGCTGCCCCACACTTCCGAGCGGCTGCGTGCGATGCTCAACCTCGC